>JABURN010000251.1 GCA_014762585.1 Methylophaga sp. | reverse complement strand
GTGCTGACCACAACGTCCATGCCTTTTTCAGTTGCCTGTTTTGTCAGGGTGCCGATCACATCATCCGCCTCAACCCCGTCGACACATAACAGTGGCAGACCCATGGCTTTGATAATGTCGTAAATGGGTTCCACCTGTGGTCTCAGATCATCCGGCATCGGTGGCCGGTTGGCTTTGTACTGTTCGTAAATGTCATCGCGGAAGGTTTTGCCTTTGGCGTCGAAGACCACAGCGATATGGCTGTCGGGATAATCAGCCAGTAAGCGCCGCAACATCGCGGTGACGCCCCGAATCGCACCGGTGGGTTCGCCAGCTGAATTCCTGAGGTCTGCCTTGTACATGGCATGGTAGGCTCGATACAGATAGGACGAACCGTCAACGAGGACGAGTGGAACAGATTGAGTCATAAGCGTTGTGGCACCGTTTTTCTGAGAACTGACTGCTTTTCTCCGGACAGCGGAAATGCTATCTTAACCCCGAAATGACACGGAGCATTCTCATGTTTAACAAAATCGCTATTGTATGCGCACTTGCCCTGTTAATGACAGTCACTGTCCGGGCAGAGGACACTGAGTCGGTGATGGAAAAGCCGCCGGTGCTTCCCGAGCCAATGCAAAGCGGTGATAGCATTGAGCCCGAAGTCAATATTATTCAAAAAGACGACCGTCTCATTGAGGAATACCGTCTCAACGGCAAGCTTTATATGATTAAAGTCATTCCTTCTGTGGGTAAACCTTACTACCTGACAGATACCGATGGTGACGGCTCATTAGAATCAAGACAATTCGAACTGGATTCCGGTCTGTTGGTCCCCAACTGGATCCTGTTGGAGTGGTAAGCACCCACTAATCTGAGCAGTTTTCATGTCAGTTTATACTGAAGTCGGACGCGACGAACTGATCGCGTTTCTGGGAGAGTATGCGGTCGGTGATCTGGTGTCTTATCAGGGCATCAGTGCCGGCATCGAAAATACCAACTACTTTGTCACCACCACTGAAGGTGAATTTGTGCTGACGCTGTTTGAGCATCATGATTTCGGCGAGCTCGCCTACTTTCTTGATGTGATGACATTTTATTATCAGCATGGCATTCCCTCAGCCCACCCCGCCGCGGATCGCGAAGGTCATTATCTGAAAAAACTCTGCGGCAAACCGGCAGCGCTAGTGCTGCGACTGGATGGTCGTGGCGTGGAAATGCTGGCAACCCCCGAACAATGCGCGGCGATTGGCGATATTCTGGCGGAAATGCATCTGGCCGGTCTGGAGTTCAAATCCCGTCGTGCCAGTGAACGCGGTCACGAATGGCGCCGGCAAACCGCCATGACCCTGTTGCCGAAATTAAATGACGAGCAGGCCACCATTCTCAAAAATGAACTGGCGTTTCAGGCCGGTTATGAAGAGCTGGATTTGCCCTGGGGCGTGACCCATTCCGATTTGTTCCGCGACAATGCGTTGTTTGATGGCGATGAGCTCAAAGGCATTATCGATTTCTATTATGCCAGCGACGAATATCTGCTGTATGACCTGGCAGTCGCGGTCAATGACTGGTGCGTCGATGAGTCTGGCCTGCCCGAACAAAGCCGTTATCAGGCGCTGATGCAGCATTATCAGGCCAAGCGCCAACTTACCGAATCGGAGCTGGCCAACTGGAATCTGGTGCTGCGAGCGGCGGCTCTGCGTTTCTGGCTCTCACGTCTGCAGGATCAGTTATTCCCGAGAGAGGGCGAACTGACCCAGATTAAAAACCCGGATGCTTTTTTCAATATTCTGATGCATCACCGCGATCATCCACTCAGTCTCGACTTTGACTGAAGCCATATGCGCGTTTTAATCATCAAACTGACATCGATGGGCGACCTGATGCATGCCTTGCCGGCGCTCACTGATGCGGCAAAGATTTATCCCGATATCGAGTTTGACTGGGTCGTCGATAAAGCCTTTGCTGCGGTGCCTAAATGGCACCCCAGGGTCAGAAAAGTCATCACGACATCGCATCGCAGCTGGCGCAAGAGTTGGATAGGGAGTCTGAAGCAAGGCGAACTAAGCGGCTTTTACAAAGCGCTGAATGCGAACGACTATGATGTCGTCGTTGATATGCAGAACAACCTCAAAAGCGCGCTGGTCAGTCTGCTCAGGAAAGGGCCTGTTTATGGCCTTGATAAGTACAGCTGCCGGGAAAAGCCGGCGCATCTGGCTTATCGCCATCCAATCAATGTGAACCCCAATCAGCACGCGGTAGAGCGTATGCGCCAGATCCTGGCGGCAGCGCTGGGCTATACTGTGCCTGACACGTCGGCGGATTATGGTGTTGAACTCGCGCACTGCCAACGACCTCAACTGGACTTTAAGCTTTCCGGGCCATATCTGATACTGGTGCATAATGCCAGCTGGTTGACCAAGTTATGGCCGGTCAAACACTGGCAAGCCGTGGCGCTGAAAGCGGCCGAAGCCGGTTATCAATGTCTGCTGCCCTGCGGCAACGAAGAAGAATATCAGCGTGCCCGCCAGATTGCTTCCGTCACTGACGAGGCTTATGCGCTACCCAGATTGCCCCTGGACGACGTTGCCGCGCTGATGCAGGGATCGGAAGCAGTACTGGCCAGTGATACCGGTCTGGCGCATATGGCAGCCGTACTGGGGAAACCGGCGATTACCCTTTACGGCTCAACCGACACGCATCTTATCGGTACCTATGGTCAGGCGCAGCATCACCTGATTACTGGTTTGACCTGTTCACCCTGTTATAAGCGCCGATGCCCGCTGCCAGAGTCACAAAATGGTGAGCCGGTCTGCATGGCAGGGATGGAGGTCGACCAGGTCTGGCATAGACTCGAGAGCCTTTTACAAGCACAATAACGGCATTATTGAATGGCAGCCGGCCCGACAAAATCTGATATGAAACATCCCTTTCCTGAATTTCATCTTGCCCGCGTTGCGGTGATTGGCGATCTGATGCTGGACCGTTTTTATTTCGGCAAAGCCAGCCGGATCTCACCGGAGGCGCCGGTGCCGGTGGTCAACGTGGATCGGCTTGAAGACCTGCCCGGTGGTGCCGGTAATGTGGCGATGAATATTGCCTCGCTGGGTGTCAATTGCAATATCAGCGGCCTGACCGGTGAAGATGAAGCCGCCGCAGTGCTTAAGCAGCGCCTCAATGCGGTTGGCGTGAACTGTCTGTTTCACCAGACGACGGAAGCCGGCACCATCATCAAATCACGGGTAATCAGCAGTCACCAGCAGCTTATCCGGCTGGATTTCGAAAAACGGTTTGAAGCGGCTTTAACCGAGCAGCTACAAGGTCTGGTGGATCAGATCACGGATCAGGCCCAAGTGCTGGTGCTGTCGGATTACAACAAGGGCACTTTATCCGATCCGCAGTTCTGGATTAGTCAGGCCCGGCAGAGAAATATTCCCGTGCTGGTGGACCCCAAAGGCAGCGATTTCAATAAGTATCGTGGTGCCGATTTGATGACGCCCAATATGAGCGAATTTGAAGCGGTGGTGGGGCCGGTTACTTCCGAGCAGGATCTTATCAGTAAGGCTCAAACCCTGATCAAACAGCTCGATATCAAGGCGATTCTGATTACCCGCAGTGAACAGGGTATGACTCTGATCCGGGCCGATCAGCCAGAGTTTCATCTGCCGGCGATTGCCAAGGAAGTCGCTGATGTCACCGGCGCCGGGGATACCGTGATATCAACTTTGGCTTCAGCACTGGCAGCGGGTGCGGACCTGGAATATGCAGTCACACTGGCTAATGTAGCGGCCAGTATTGTCGTGAGCAAGCTGGGTACCTCTACGGTGAGTGGCCCTGAGCTCAAAGCCGAATATGAGCGCCATCAGGGCGCCAATGCCACTGATCACAGCTTTGCCGGTGCCGTCACCGTGGAACAGCTTAAAATCGCCGTCGATAAGGCCAAACAGCGCGGCGAAAAAATCGTCTTTACCAATGGCTGTTTCGATATTCTGCATGCAGGTCATGTCACCTATCTGCAGCAGGCCAGAAAGCTGGGTGACAGGTTGGTAGTGGCCATCAACACTGATGAATCAGTAACCAAGCTGAAAGGGCAAGGTCGACCTATTAATACAGCCGAGCGTCGTCTTACTGTGCTGGCAGGACTCGCCGATGTGGACTGGGTGACCTGCTTCCCGGGCGATACTCCGGAAGAATTGTTACGCCTGATTCAGCCCGATGTGCTGGTTAAGGGCGGTGACTACGACAAAAAAGGCGTGGTCGGCTGGGAAATCGTCGAAGGCTACGGTGGTGAAGTGAAAGTGATGGGGCTTGTGGAAAACTGCTCCACCACAGCGATTGTGAATAAAATCAACACTTCAAAAGCCTAGTGGATAAATAATAAAAAAGCCTGTTTATCCACAGATTACACCGATTTACGCTGATTTTATTTGTTATCAAAAATAACGCTGTATTAGTCAAGGGACTCAACCGAACCTGTTTTATCGGCCTGTGTGAGAGCGACTAGAAGATGCAGAGTTTCATCTGCGTTTATCAGCGAAATCTGTGGATTAAGCTTTTTTTAGAGCATTCATTGCTTTAGCCACATTATCTTCAAGGTGTGTCGGGTTAATAGTACCGATGATCACGCTGCTGACAGCGGGCTCACGGAAGATAAAATCAAAATTCGCCTGCACAATATCGGTGTTGTCGGAGCCATGAGCCAGATGACCGCTACCCAGCGCTTTTTTGATAAAAATGCCTTTATTCTTTTCAGCAGCTTTATCCAACACCGCCTGTTCCAGTTGATATTCCAGGTTATGCATTACCATCGCCAGATCCGACAGCTCCAGGGCCAGTAGGCCGCCCTCAACAGTCTTGGTGGACATACCGCTGGCGCGAATCAGGCCGCGTTGTTTTAAGGTGTTGAGGGTGTCCAGCGCAGCATGCTGTTCAATGACTTCTCTATCATTACCGTCAGAGTGAATCAAAACGATATCCAGCACGTCTCGATTAAGCTGTTTGAGACTGTTTTCAACGCTTTGGGTAATGGATTCAGGACTGAAGTCATAACGTGATTCGCCCGTTTGTGGGTCGAAATATTCGCCTGCCTTGGTGGCAATGACCCAGTCATGCGGGAGTTGCGGCAGAAGCTGTCCCAGTCGAGTTTCGCTGTTACCGTAGGCTGGGGCGGTATCAATCAGGTTGATGCCCAGATCCCAGGCCACGGCTAGCAAGTTAAGAGCCTCTTTATCACCGGGGATTTTAAAACCGGTCGGATACTTCACGGCTTTGTCCCGTCCCAGCTTCACGGTGCCCAGGCCTAAAGGTGAGACGGCCACGCCGGTATCCGCGATTTTTCTGCGTTCAGTCAGCCTGCTCATGTAAATGCCCGATCCCATAGCGGTGCTGCAATGCCAGGATGTGGAAAGTCCGGATTATCATGCTCACCAGCTTTCAGATTGGCCGATTCCAATGCTGCCAGCATTTGATCGGCCAGATCCGGCGCCAGCGCCAGTTTGGTCGGCCAGCAGACATGCAGATTGTCACGGCTGCTGATAAAAGCCGTATCCGGACGGGTCAGATTGGATTGCTTGGGTTCAGCGCGATTGACCGGGTGGGTTGCCCATTCCAGTTCCGGCAGGCTGACCCAGGGCAAAATATCGGCCAGTAATTCTCTGGCTTCAGCCACTAACTGCTGATGACTTTTATTGACGCCTTCCTCGGCAATATTACCGCCGATATACCAGACCACATTATCGTGTTGGTCTTTATGACTGGAGATGGTCGCGATGGGCTTTGAGCCACTACCCAGGCTATGCGCATAGATTACCGGTAAGGGATTTTGTAAGTCCTTACTTTTGCACAGGACCATCTGTAATGGCCGGCGCTGCATTTGCGGCTGGGCTTGAGGTAAGCCTTGCAAGAGTTTTTCATTACCTTCGCCGGCGGTCAGCACAAACTGCTGCGCTCGGATTTCATACTGATCGCCAATGGCTAAAGTCGAGACAGGGCCAGAACTGGGTTGCCATTGATAGTCTGCATTTGGGGGCACCGCGAGCATGCGCTGCTGCCAGGGTTTGACCAGTTCATCGATCAGGCTGACGACGTCCAGTACCGGTTCATCCAACTGATACAAAGCGCCCTTAAAGGCTTTGTCAGTGAAGATAGCCGGGCGGTTTCCTTTTTTCACCGGCTGCATGCGGCTGCGCAATGCTTTGCTGGCGAAAAAGGACACCATCTTTGAGGACAGACGGTCCTTGGACCAGAGCAGTTGATGTTCGGTGAGTTTTCTGACGCCGGATAAATCAATTTCACCCTGCCCTTCCAGGCAGGCTTTCCAGCGCGCCGGCATGCTGCTGATGACCTGGGCAGCTTTTGACAAAATACCATTGAGTGCGTACTTACTGCCGCCGTGAATAATGCCTTGTGAACTCAGGGTCTGACCGCGACCGATTTCACCGTTCTCCAGCAAAAGGGCATGAAAGCCAAGATCATTCAGCCTGCGATGCAGCCAAAGACCGGCAATGCCGGCCCCGATAATCACGACATCGGTAGTGAGCAGCTGTCGACTCATGAATCAGCGAGGGCCTCGTCCAGCGCTTCGCATAACCAGTGACCAATCAGGATATGGCCCTCCTGAACGCGGGCAGTTTCCTTGCTGGGAACACAGATACAGTCATCGGCAATCGTTTTGAGTTTGCCACCCTCATCGCCGGTGAAGGCGCAGGTCCAGATATTGTTCTTTTGTGCAGTTTTGATGCCGTTGATCACGTTGGCGCTGTTGCCTGAAGTTGACAGGCCAATCGCGATATCACCGGGTTTACCCAGCCCCTCGATTTGGCGGTCGAAGACGGTTTCAAAACTGTAGTCATTACTATGTGCCGTTAGGATCGAGGTATCGGTGGTCAGGGCGATAGCGCCATAGGCTTTGCGATCACGGTGATAGCGAACAATAAATTCCGCGGCCAGGTGCTGGGCATCCGAGGCGCTACCGCCATTACCGAAAAACAGGACTTTATTGCCAGCCATCAGACAGTCCTTAACCCGCAGCATCAGCTGGTTGACCTGTGGTTCGAGTGCGAGCAGACCGTTGATCATATCCTGATGACGTTGAATGGTGGCTTTGAATGACACGGCTTACCTCTGTATCTGTCAGGTGGTACTATTGCGACTGTTTGTGGACCGCAATTTAGCTTGTTATTAGACAGGCTCATTTTAGAGTAATGCGCTTCAAGTTGTTAGTGTCTGCTCTGCTTTTTTCAACCGGAGATTATAAAAACCATGCACTTTGCCTTTGCCATCACGGAGTTCTTTCCCTACGGTGGCGCGCAGCGGGATTTTTTTGCTGTTGTGACTGAGATGGCCAAAAGAGGGCATCAGATATCAGCGATCACGCTCAAGTGGCATGGCGAGATTAACAAAGACTGGACGCTCTATGAGCTGGGTAAGAGCCAGTCGACCAACCATGGCCGCATCAAGGCTTTGTCCGACTATGTTGTCTCTTTGAAAAAGCAGGGTCTATTTGACGCCATTATCGGTTTTACCAAGCTGGCCGGGCTGGATGTGTATTTCGCGGCTGATCCCTGCTTTACTGCCAATCGTTTTAAAGGTCTGAACAAGCTACTGCCGCGGTATCGTGTTTATGCCCGAATTGAGAGAGACTTATTCAGTAATCCCGCGCTCAAGACGTTTTTTCTGACCGAGCATCAGCGTCAGCAATACCTGCAGAACTTTGACCTCAAGCCGGAGAATCAGGCTTTGCTGCCGGTCAGTGTCGAAGAAAAATTTCATTTCACCCAGGCACGATTGGAATCAGGCCGTGTCTTTCGCCAGCAAACTCAACAGGCTGAAAACCGGATTTTATTGCTGTTTGTCGCAGCAGACTTCAACACAAAGGGGCTGGATCGCGTTATCGAGGCGCTATCAGCGTTGAGCTTTGTCGCCCGTAGTCAATTCGAGTTATGGATTGTCGGCAATGGTAAACAAGCCAACTATGAACCCCGCTTACAGCAATTGACGGGTCTCAACTACCGCTTCTGGGGCGGACAGACCGAACTGGCACCATTTTATTTCGCCGCAGACTTACTGGTGCATCCAGCGCGAAAAGAAGCCGCCGGGATGGTGCTGGCTGAGGCTGCTGCTGCCAGATTACCGATGCTGATCAGTGATATCTGTGGTTATGCGCCTCTGGCTGAGCAGTCACCTTTATCGCAGATAATCGATGAAAAAAACTGCATTAAAGCTCTGGTCGAGGCGCTCAGTACCTACAGTAAGCAGCCCGAAGCACTACCCAGAACAGAGCACAATCCCCTGGTTTCAGCCGCATCGCGGGCCGTTTTCTGCGCTGACAAAATAGAAGCATGGTGTCGGCCATGAAAAAAGCTTTTTACCTTCGCAAAGAACTGGCTGCGGCGTGGCAGGATAAAGACGTGTTCAGTTTGCTGAAGACGCTGCCGGGTGAGGTATTTCGTGATAAGGAAGGGCGGCGTACATTACGATTTGAGAGAGCAGGACAGAGTTACTTCCTCAAATATCATGCTGGCGTAGGCTGGGGAGAAATCACTAAGAACCTGCTCCAGTTGAGAATGCCGATTATCAGTGCCCGCAACGAATGGCAGGCGGTACAGCGGCTACATGAACTGGGCATTGGTACAATGACACTGGCAGGATATGGAGAGCGTGGACTGAATCCGGCTCGTCGCGAATCCTTTGTTATTACCGACGAACTCACCGGCACCATGAGTCTTGAGTTTGTCGGGCAACAGTGGCAACAGCGTAAGCCCAGTTTCCGCAGCAAACAGATTCTGATTCGCAAACTGGCAGAAATGAGCCGGAAGATGCATCAGGCCGGCATCAATCACCGTGACTATTATCTTTGTCACTTGCTGTTAACAGAGGATTTCGCTGAGCATAATCAAATCAGCGAAGATACCGAGCTGTTTCTGATTGATTTGCATCGTACCCAGATTCGCCGTCGTGTTCCGACTCGCTGGCTGGTTAAAGATCTGGGCTCTCTGTATTTCTCCGCGTATGAAGTCAAACTCAGTCAGCGTGATAAATTTCGTTTTATTCAGCATTACTCAGGTCTGACCTTAAGACAGGCCTTGAATACACAAGATGATTTCTGGCGAAAAGTAGAAGCCAGGGCACAGAGGCTGTTGCAAGAATGGCACAGGCACAATTCATCGTGAATGAGGCAGTGAAGCAGTTTCTGGCCGGTAAACCGGTCACGGAAGGATTTGTCCTGGAGGTGGATGGCGAGCGTTATCACTGTGAGCAGATCCTTCGCTGGTTACCGGGCAGAAGACTGGTGATCAAAGCCTTGCATCGTGGAGAACCTTTATTACTGAAGCTGTTTGCTCCCAGTAAGAAAGGTTGGCGCGAACTGTCGCGGGAGCAGCATGGCTATAAAGTCTGCAAAGCTGCCGGTGTAGCGGTGCCGACGGAGAAGCTTATCAGTGATGATTTTGCTGGCTGTCTTGCGGTGGCATATGAATTTATCGCTGATGCCAGCCCTTTCGAACTGGTGAGTAACAACCAGGCGCAGATGGTTCCGGCATTGTTACAGCTGATGGTGCGTTGTCATCAGGCAGGTATTTATCAGCATGATATCCACACCGATAATATCTTGATGACCCCGCATGGACTGTTGCTCATTGATCTTGCTTCTGTCAGAGGCCTTGCCGGTCAGTCTCTCAGTACCAGAAACAGCCTCAGCAACCTCGCCAGATTAGTGGCCCAGTTTGTACCGGATCAGCAGCAACTGATCCTGAAAAAGCTCAATCTGTATTATCAGGCTAGAGGGTGGACGTATGGGCAGGCTGAACGGGAAAACTTTAAAACCCTGCTCAACAAAGCCTGGCAGAAACGCAAAGAAACCTACCTGAGCAAGTGTTTTCGTGCCTGCACGATGACAGCCTATTTTAAGGATAAACACCTTGAATACGCCCTAAAGCGCTCATTTTTTAAACAAATCGGCAAACAAGCAATCCGGGAGCTTGATGTCTTGGTAGAAAGGGGTAAAAGGCTGAAAGACGGTAACAGCGCTACCGTGGTGATGACGGAAATGGCCGGTCGCAAGGTGGTGATCAAACGTTACAACATCAAATCCTATTGGCACTTTCTCAAACGCTGCTGGCGACCCAGCCGTGCTGCAAATGCCTGGCGGCAGGGTAATCTGTTGCAATTGCTGGGTATTGCTACACCGGAAGTGCTGGGTTTTGTGGAACGTCGGCTGGGACCGTTGAGAAAACAGGCCTATCTGATCACGGACTATGTAGAAGGAGCGACAGAGCTCTCTGCTCTCTATCATCATGTTCCGCCCACTGATCATCAGCTTAGGCAACTTCGGCACCTATTCCGCTTAATGCGGGAATATCGCCTGACACACGGCGATATGAAAGCCAGCAATTTATTGTTGACTAAACAAGGAAAGATTAACCTTATCGATCTTGATGCAATGTCCGAGCATCGACATCAGTGGTTTTTCATAAGAGCTTTTGTCCGTGATCAGAAACGGTTTTTGAAGAACTGGGAAAAGACGCCTATGCAGTCGCGTCTTTCGTCTTATCTTGACTGATGATATGTGCTCAGAGATCGCACGGGAAGGCCCTGATAAGTCTGGATTTAATGTGTTCAATATTAGCCCGTTCATAGTGCTCTGCGACTGATTCTGCTTGTTGGTAAATGCTCTCTTGCTCAAGAACAATCGCCGAAGGGCTCATTTTAAAAATGCTGTAATAGTCCTGAAACTTGAAGTCATTACCGCGGAGGCTCTCAGAGAGTTTAATCCAGCCATTGGGAATACCCAGTGCATCAGCAGCAATTAAACCATGCATGGCGGATGAAAGAATAATTTCGCATTGACTGAGTTGCTGAAGAAAACTGAGTGGCGGTGAAAAAATATCGATTTCACAGATATCTGAGTGACGATC
>JABURN010000135.1 GCA_014762585.1 Methylophaga sp. | reverse complement strand
CTATCTGGTCGGGGCGGGGCCCGGTGATCCTGATTTGCTGACATTTAAAGCCTTAAGACTCATGCAGCAGGCGGATGTGGTTTTTTATGATCGACTGGTCAGCAAGGAAATCCTGGCACTGGTCCGTAAGGAAGCAGAATTGATTTATGTCGGCAAACAACGTGCCTGGCACGCGGTACGGCAGGAAGAAATCAATGATTTACTCCTCCAGCATGCTAAGCAGGGTAAACGCGTATTAAGATTGAAAGGCGGCGATCCTTTTATATTTGGTCGTGGCGGGGAAGAAATCGAAACACTGGCTGATGAAAAGATCCCTTTCCAGGTTGTTCCCGGTATTACTGCGGCCTCTGGTTGTGCCAGCTATGCCGGTATTCCCCTGACGCATCGTGATTATGCGCAGAGCTGTGTGTTTGTCACCGGTCAGCTAAAGCAAGGCGAACTGGATCTGAACTGGGAAGCCCTGGTGCAGCCGAGACAGACTGTGGTGGTTTATATGGGACTAGCCGGTCTGCCTGAGCTCAGCCGCCAATTGCAGGCCCATGGCATGGCTGCAGATAAACCGGCAGCTCTGGTTCAGCAGGGCACCACTGAGAATCAGAAAGTCTGGATTAGTACAATTGATGAATTGCCCGTTATCGCGGAGCGAGAACAGCCTGTAGCGCCGACCCTGGTGATCATCGGTGAGGTCACGCGACTTCACAATACATTAGCCTGGTTCAGAAGTGGTTGATATCAGCCGCTCCGGTTGGTTTATATTAACCAGTTCAGCCAATCGCCGCATAAATGCTGACATCTAACTGGTTGTCATAAAAAGATTTTCCGACTTGGCATTGTCCGTGCTTACTCTTATACCGGTTTGACTATAACCATAATAATGAAAGACATCGGGAGAGTAATGAGTTATGCAAGTTCCGCATAAAAAGAAAGCATTAAGTCTGATGCTGGCCTCTGTGCTGGTTTCAGTCCCGGTCCTCGCTGCAGAAGAGGATCAGGTACAGTTGGGCGATATTGAAGTCGTCGGTACCACACCTATTCAGGGTGTTGGCCTACCGGAAGACGATATCCCGGCCAATATCCAGTCAGCTAATGACGAGGATATCGAGCGGGTTCAGGCAATGGATTTATCAGAATTCATGAACAAGACGCTGAGCAGCGTCAGTCTCAACGCCGCCCAGAACAATCCATTCCAACCGGATTTGAAATTCCGTGGTTTTACTGCATCACCACTGGTGGGTAACTCACAGGGCCTGTCTGTCTACATGGATGGTATTCGCATCAATGAACCCTTTGGCGATGCCATTAACTTCGAATTGATTCCGGAATCAGCCATTGCCAATATGAACCTGATTCCAGGCTCCAACCCGGTTTTCGGTTTGAATACGCTGGGTGGTGCCCTTTCAATTCAGACCAAAAATGGCTTCACTCATGCTGGACACAGCCTGGAAGCCTACACCGGTTCATTCGGTCGTGACTCAGGTACCATTGAGAGTGGCGGCAGTGATGGTAACTTCGCATACTACGTCACCGGAGCGATCACCAAAGAAGATGGCTGGCGTGACTTTTCACCTTCACGCGTTGAGCAGTTTTTCTCCAAGCTGAGCTATGCTAATGAAGACAGCACACTGGACTTTGGCATCACAGCCGTTGACAGTGATCTGAACGGTAACGGTGCTTCACCGATTGAATTAGTGGCACAGGATCGTGAAGCGGTATTCACCCATCCGGACAATACCCAGAACGAACTGCGGATGTTCACGCTGAACGGCAGTCACTGGCTGGATGACACTACCATGCTGTCTGCCAACGCCTATTATCGTCGTAGTGACCGTAGTACCTTTAATGGTGACGGTTCTGAGCTTGAAATTCAGGGCGGTCAAATTGGTGAAGATGAGGGTGGATTTGAGGCCGCAGAAGATATTAACGGCAACCCGGCTACGGTGGCTGATTTAGGCTTTGCAGGTGACGAAGAGTTCATCGCGCTGAATAACACCAGTGAGACAGAGCAGGACAGCTATGGCTTTGGTCTGCAAACCACTTTTCTTGATGACCTTTTTGGTCGAGAAAACCAGCTGATCATTGGTGCAAGCTATGATAAGTCAGACGTTGATTACAGCTCACAATCAGAAATCGCCCGATTCACAGATACTAGAGGAACTGACGGTACAGGTTTCATCATTGGTGAAACCATCGTTGATGGCGAGATCGAAACTGATACCTTCAGCCTTTATTTCAGTAACACCCATTCTGTAACAGACCGCCTAGCAGTGACTTTGGCTGGCCGCTACAACCGTATCGATATCGATATTTCCGGTACCAGTCAAGGCGGCGAACAGGATTTGGCTGAAGGCGGCGGTAGTAACATATTCAACCGTTTCAACCCTTCGCTGGGCGCAACTTATGCGTTCAAAGACAACCTGACCGGTTACGCTAACTATAGCGAGTCTAACCGTGCGCCGACACCATCAGAACTGACTTGTGCTGATGAGGACAATCCTTGCGCGTTGCCAAACTCATTCCTGGCAGATCCGCCGCTGGATGATATTGTCGCCAGAACCATTGAAGCTGGTTTCCGTGGCAGCAATGGTAATGTCAACTGGAATGCCGGTGTATTCTACACCCAGCTCAAAGATGATCTGTTTTTCTTCCCAGCCGTTGAAGATGATGTTGACGATCCTCGCCTGAATGTAGGTATTTTCGATAACATCGATGAAACCTCACGTGCCGGTCTGGAATTGGGAGCTGATGGTACATACGACAAACTGAGCTGGTTCGCGAACTATGCCTATGTTCGTGCGGCATTTGAGGATGAATTCTCTTATGCACGTGAAGTCGATGATGATGTAGTGACCTTTAACGTAGATGAAGGCGACAGACTTCCGGGTATCCCGGAGCACAACATTAAGATTGGTGCTGACTACGCCTTTACACAGAAGCTGTCGCTCGGCTTTACTGCTTCATATCACTCTAGCCAGTACTATCGTGGTGACGAAGCTAACGTCGATAAGAAGATTGCACATTACAAGGTTGTAAATCTGCATGGTCGTTACAAAGTTACCGACAACCTGCAGTTCTTCGCAAAGGTAGACAATCTGTTTGACAGTGAGTACAACACCTTTGGTCTCTATGGCGAGCCTGATGAAGCACCCGGTCTGGATCTGGAGGATCCTCGTTTTGTTGGTGCCAGCTCTCCAAGAGCCGGTTGGATTGGCTTCAAGCTGACACTGTAAAGTCAGCTTTACTTCAACATTGGGCTGCCCTCGGGCAGCCCAATTTATTTCAGGATCAAGCATGTTAAAAACCTTGTTGTCGGCCATGCTGATTTGGCCAATCAGCAGCGTTGCTGCACAGAGCAATCAACAATTTGAAGACTGCCTTAGAGTGGCTTTGAATGCCCGTGACGGGCAGGTGATCAAAGTAGAACTCAAACTCGAAAATGATCGTGAGGTTTATGAGTTTGATATCAGGGGACTGGATGGTAACGACTGGGACGTAGAGTGCCTGAAAGCTACAGGGGAACTAATCGAACTGGAAAGAGAAGTGGCTCACCCCAACAATCCTCTCTTCAAGCGAAACGTGAAGTTTAATGAGGAAGAGGCCAGAGCGATTGCATTAAAGCTTCATCCTGGAGAGATCATTGAGGTTGAATACGAGATTGAGTCTAATGGTGATTCCTCGTATGAATTTGATATTGATACCTATGAAGATGGTGAAATAAAGATTGAAATCGATGCGACTACCGGTGAGGTGGTTGAGACTAACAAGGAGCTTTGGCAAGTCGGCCTCGAATAATTCCTGATACTTTTACTTTCAACCGCAGCTCGGCTATTTTCGACTGCGGTTTTTTATAGAAAACGTAAAGATAAATCCACAGCCTGAATATCCTTGGTCAAGGCCCCCACTGAAATTCTGTCGACACCGGTTTCTGCAATGTCACGAATGTTGCTAAGGCTGATACCGCCGGAAGCTTCCAGCAAGGCTTTTTTCTCATTGATAACCACGGCTTGTTTCAGTGTTTCAAGTTCAAAGTTATCCAGCAGTACAATATCAGCACCGGCCTGCAGGGCCTGATGGAGTTCATCCAGGTTCTCTACTTCCACTTCAATAGCTACGCCGGCATTCAGCAATTGTGCCTGAGACACCGCGGCGGCAATCGAGCCTGCGGCATTGATGTGGTTTTCTTTGATAAGAATCCCGTCATACAGACCAAAGCGATGATTAAAGCAGCCACCGCAGCGCACAGCATATTTTTGAGCCACCCGCCAGCCTGGCAGTGTTTTACGGGTATCCAGTACTTTGACCGGCAGTCCGGCAACCGCATCAGCGTATCGCTTGGCCAGCGTCGAGGTTGCCGATAGTGTCTGCAAAAAATTCATCGCGGTGCGCTCACCGGTCAAAATGGCCCTGGCCGGACCATTAATCCGGCATATCACTTCATCCGCTGCAAGCGCATCGCCATCTGTTGCCAGCCAGTCAATCTGAATGTTGTTATCCAGCTGATTAAATACAGTTTCAAACCAGTCACGTCCACATAAAACAGCATCCTGACGGGTAATAAGCTGCGCTTCGGCCTCTGCGTTAGCAGGAATCAGATTGGCGGTTAAATCCTGTTGACCGACATCTTCCAGCAGGGCAAGCTTAACCTGGGAGTCGATAAACGCAGGCGGTAACGGGTTTTCAATGCTCATTGACGGGCTCATTGTTCGAAAACCTAATAGGGTAACGCGTGAAGACTGAATAATCCATGTCATTGAGGGAACGCTTTTTTGAACATTGAATTAGCAGAAGGGCGCTGCACTGACGCCGTGTTTACCTTGTCACCCAACCATGATGATCGTCCCGAGCCGGAAGACATTCGTGGCATCGTCATTCATAACATCAGTCTGCCACCGGGGGAGTTCGGCGGGCGCTTCATAGATGATTTATTTCTTAACCAGCTCGATAGCTCTCAGCATCCTTATTTTGAACAACTGGACGGCCTGAAAGTCTCCTCTCACCTGCTGATCAGGCGTGATGGCGAAGTGGTGCAATTTGTCCCGTTTCATCAACGCGCCTGGCATGCAGGCGTTTCAAGCTGGCAGGGCAGGGATCGTTGCAATGACTTTACAATCGGTATTGAGCTGGAGGGCTGTGATGACAAGCCTTTTGAGGATGTGCAGTATCATCAACTGGCTAAAGTGATTACGGCATTGTGTGAGGCTTATCCGAAACTGAATTATGAGCGCATCACCGGCCATGAACATATCGCACCGGGTCGAAAAACCGATCCAGGACCGTTTTTTGAATGGGATTATTTGAGACAGCTACTCGACTGAAACAAAAAAGCCGCCCTTGGGCGGCTTTTTTTCTCATCAGGCCAGCGGCTTACTGAGTGATAGCGATAAGTTCGATATCGAAAATCAGCGTTTCGTTAGGGCCAATCAGCTGGCCAGCACCACGTGGGCCGTAAGCAAGGTTAGCGGGAACGACGATGCGCCATTTGCCACCTTCCTTCATCATTTGCAGTGTTTCCTGCCAGCCCTGAATCACACCGTTAACCGGGAAAGTAGCCGGTTCACCACGCTCGTATGAGCTGTCAAACACGGTACCGTCAAGCAAGGTGCCTTTGTAATGAGCGATGACTTTGTCGTTTTCAGTCGGCGTCGCGCCATCACCTTCTTTAATGATTTCATATTGCAGGCCGCTATCTGTTGTCACGACACCGTCTTTCTTGGCATTTTCTGCCATGTAAGCTTTAGCTTCAGACTGCTTTTCGTTCATGACTTTAGCCATTTCCTGGGCTTTCTGGGCCTGGAATTCCTGAATGACTTTTTCGGCAGTCGCCTGATCCAATTGTGGCTGTTTGCCAGCCATCATGTCGGCAACGCCGGCTTTGAAGGCATCCAGGTCAAGCTCAACTCCTTCCTGCAGCATGTTTTGTCCAACTTGAATACCAAAGATATAGCTCAGTTTCTGTTTGTCTGAGTCCAGGGTTGCGGCGTGATCATCAGCCATTACGTTTGCTCCAAATAACAAGGGTAAAAAAATCAGTGCTTTTAATTTCATTTATCAGGCTCTCTCGTTGGAATTTAACTCAATAGGCGTTGCCGAATTTAGTACAATTGCACGTTTTAAAGTTCATCACCATACGCGAAATCAACGGAATTTTCACTCGACCTGCGACAATATCTGAGCAAATCACTTGGTTATTCTCTGAATTGATACTATAATAGTACCAATTAGGAGGTTCAGCTATGCTGCGTATGGGAAAACTGACAGATTACGGCATTGTGCTGATGAGCTTTCTGGCAACGCACGCCAGAGAGCAACACAGCGCCCATGCTATCGCCGATGCGGTAAAGGTGCCGCTGCCGACTGTCAGAAAAGTGCTTAAATCATTATCGCACGGTGGTCTGCTGCAGTCGGAGCGTGGCGTCGCCGGTGGTTACAGTCTGAGCCGTTCAGCTGACCAGATCTCGGTCGCTGAAATAATCACGGCTATTGAAGGCCCGATAGCCTTGACTGAATGTGTCAGCAGCGAAAGCCACTGCGAGCAGGAAACACACTGTGCGGTCCAGACTAACTGGACGCGCATTAATAACGCGGTGTTTCACGCCCTGGACGAGGTTAAGTTGTCCGACATGCTGACACCGCAGAATACAACGGGCTTGAGCCCAATTAGATTCTACTCATCAGCAGCTGGGATGAGTAACGCAACAATACAGGATGGTGAGTTTCATGACTGATCAAAGTCAACAACTTGAGTCGATTACTCAGAGAGAATACAAAGCCGGTTTTGTCACCGACATCGAGGCTGAAAGTCTGCCGCCCGGCCTCAGTGAAGATGTGATCCGTGAAATCTCCCGTATCAAGGGAGAGCCTGAGTTCATGCTGGAATGGCGCCTGAAAGCGTATCGCCACTGGCTGACCATGGACACGCCGGAATGGGCGCATGTGCATTATCCTGAGATCGACTATCAGCAAATCAGCTATTACTCAGCGCCGAAGAAAAAAGACGACGGTCCGAAAAGTCTGGATGAAGTCGATCCGGAGCTGTTGCGTACCTACGAAAAACTGGGTGTGCCATTGGATGAACGTGCCCGTCTCGCCGGTGTTGCCGTCGATGCGGTGTTTGACAGTGTGTCTGTGGCCAGCACTTTCCAGGACAAGCTGGCAGAAGAGGGCATTATCTTCATGCCTATCTCTCAGGCCGTGAAAGAACACCCGGAACTGGTTGAAAAATATCTGGGCAGTGTAGTGCCTTATAAGGACAATTACTATGCAGCCCTGAACTCAGCGGTCTTCAGTGACGGTTCTTTTGTCTACATTCCAAAAGGCGTGCGTTGCCCGATGGAATTGTCGACTTATTTCCGTATCAACGCGGCCAATACCGGCCAGTTCGAGCGTACACTGATTATTGCCGACGATGATGCCTATGTCAGCTATCTGGAAGGCTGTACCGCGCCGATGCGTGATGAAAACCAGCTGCACGCTGCCGTAGTGGAACTGGTCGCGCTGGACCGTGCTGAAATCAAATACTCCACCGTACAGAACTGGTATCCCGGTGATGAAAACGGCAAGGGCGGTATTTATAACTTCGTGACCAAACGTGCTGCCTGCCGTGGTGAATCCTCCAAAGTGTCCTGGACACAGGTAGAAACCGGTTCAGCCATCACCTGGAAATATCCGAGTGTGGTGCTGCAGGGTGATAACTCCATCGGTGAATTCTACTCGGTGGCGGTCACCAACAACATGCAACAGGCTGATACCGGTACCAAGATGATTCACCTGGGCAAAAACACCAGCTCGACCATCATCTCCAAAGGTATTTCTGCCGGCCGTTCACAAAACGCGTATCGCGGCCTGGTTCGTGTCGGCCCCAATGCGGAAAACGCCCGTAACTACACCGAGTGTGATTCCTTGCTGATGGGCGACAAATGCGGTGCCCACACCTTCCCGTATATCGAGGTGAAAAACCCGACAGCGAAGGTGGAGCACGAGGCCTCGACTTCAAAAATCAGTGAAGACCAGCTGTTCTATTGTAAGCAGCGCGGTCTGGATGCCGAAGATGCGGTCTCCATGATAGTGAACGGTTTCTGCAAACAGGTCATTCGCGAGCTGCCGATGGAATTCGCAGTCGAAGCGCAGAACCTGCTCGGTTTGTCATTAGAAGGTTCCGTCGGTTAAACGAACGAGAACCCATTCGGATTTTCAGAAATATAGAGACTTATACATGTTAGAAATTAAAAACCTGCATGCCAGCGTTGAAGGTAAAGAAATCCTCCGCGGCATCAATATGACAGTGAATCCAGGCGAAGTCCACGCCATTATGGGGCCTAACGGTGCAGGCAAAAGTACCTTATCCAATGTGCTTGCCGGCCGTGACGGCTATGAAGTGACACAGGGTGAAGTCATCTATAAAGGCGAAAACCTGCTGGAGCTGGAACCGGAAGAACGCGCTCAGCGTGGTGTGTTCCTGGCTTTCCAATATCCGGTAGAAATCCCGGGTGTCAGCAACATCTATCTGCTGAAAGCCGCCCTCAACGCGGTTCGCAAATATCAGGGGCTGGATGAAGTTGATGCGATTGACTTCCTGAACCTCGTCCGTGACCGCATGAAGCTGGTCAAAATGGATGAACAGTTCCTGCACCGTAATGTGAACGAAGGCTTCTCAGGCGGTGAGAAAAAACGTAACGAGATTCTGCAGATGGCGGTCCTGGAACCAGCACTGGCGATTCTTGATGAAACCGACTCCGGTTTGGATATCGACGCGCTGCGCGTCGTTGCTGAAGGGGTCAGCGCGCTGCGTGCTGAAGATCGTTCGATCGTCATGATTACCCACTATCAGCGTCTGCTCGACCATATCGTGCCGGACTTCGTCCATGTGCTGTCTGAAGGCAAAATTGTTAAATCCGGCGACAAGGAACTGGCTAAAGAACTGGAAAAATCCGGTTACAGCTGGGTTCACGATGCACCGGAAGGTCAAACCGCATGAAACAGTTAACTGAAATCACAACGCCATTTGGCGAAGTGGCTTCTGCCAAAACCCTGCCGGGCAGTGAACTCGGCTGGTTGCAGCAACTGCGCGACAAAGCCCGTGCGCAGTTTGAACGCCACGGCTTGCCGGCGAAAAAAGTTGAGGACTGGAAATACACCTCTCTGTGGTCTTTAAGCCAGGAAGGTTTCAGTCACGATGCCAATGCAGTCAGCCTGGATAAAACCGAGTTGGCACACGTGGCTGCATTGGAAGATGCCTATCGCTTTGTCATTATTGACGGCCGTTTCAGTGCTGAATTGTCCGAGCTTGAAGACCTGGAAGAAGGCCTGTCTATCAAGCCACTGGCAGAGGGGCTCGACAATGCGCAGTCCATGCTGGGTGAGCAGATCGACCTGGAAAAACCGGGTCTGAATGCCATCAACACCATGTTGATGCAGGACGGTCTGGTGCTGCAGGTGCAGGCGGGCAAGACCATCAGCAAACCGGTTGAGTTACTGGTTATCAGCACGGCTGAAAATCAAAAGCTGGCCAGCCACTTGCGTAATCTGATTCAGGTTGAAGCGGATGCGGAAGTGACCTTGCTGGAACACTATGTCAGCCTGGCAGACACCGAAGGTTTCACCAATGTGGTGACCGAAGTGAAGCTGGATGAAAAAGCCACGTTGAATCACTTCAAACTGCAGCACGAATCCTTGGCGCATTACCATATCGCCACCCTGGCCTCGAAACAGGCGGCCGGCAGTAACTGGCATACCAATAATATTTCACTGGGCGGCAAACTGGCGCGTAATGACATCCATAGCCAGTTGCTGGGTGAAGAATCGCACGTGACGCTGGATGGTCTTTATCTGGTCACTGGCGACCAGCATGTCGATAACCATACCCGTATCGATCATGCCGTGCCTAACACCACCAGTGATGAAGTCTACAAAGGTGTTCTTGATGGCAACAGCCATGCCGTATTTAACGGTAAGGTGAATGTGCATAAGGACGCACAGAAGACCGATTCCAGTCAGAGCAACAAGAACCTGTTGCTGTCGCGCAGCTGTGAAATCGATACCAAACCGGAACTGGAAATCTATGCTGATGACGTCAAATGTGCCCACGGTAGTACCGTCGGTCAGATTGATGAACAGCACCTGTTTTTCCTGCGTGCCCGTGGCCTTGATGAAACAGCTGCACGCAGCCTGCTGACTTATGCTTTTGCCGTCGATGTATTGCAACGGATTAAGTCAGCACCAATGCGTCAGGCCTTGTCTAATGTCATAGAAAAACGGTTACCGAAAGGGGCGTGATTGCATGACACAAACCGAATTAAAAGCTGTGCCGTTTCCAGAAACCGACTTTGATGTTGAAGCGATCCGACGTGACTTTCCGATTCTGAATCAGGAAGTGAACGGCAACCCGCTGGCCTACCTGGATAATGCGGCCAGCAGCCAGAAACCGGTTCAGGTGATTGAGGCGGTCGACGCCTACTATCGTCTGGACAATGCCAACGTACACCGTGGTGTGCATCGGCTGAGCCAGCGCGCGACCGACGCTTATGAAGGCGCTCGCGATAAAGTCCGTGGTTTCCTGAATGCCAAATCGGATAAGGAAATTGTCTTTGTCCGCGGTGCCACCGAAGCCATAAACCTGGTGGCACAGAGCTTTGTGCGCCCGCAGATCAAGCCGGGTGATGAGATTCTGATCAGTCATATCGAGCATCACGCCAATATCGTGCCGTGGCAGATGGTGTGTGAACAGACTGGCGCCAAACTGAAAGTCATTCCCATGACTGAGTCGGGTGAACTGGATCTCAGCGATTTTGACAGCCTGCTGAACGAACGCACCAAAATCCTGGCTATTGGTCATGTGTCGAATGCGCTGGGCACGATCAATCCTATTAAGGAAATGATCGGTCAGGCCAAAGCTAAATCGATTCCTGTGCTGGTCGACGGTGCTCAGGCAGTGCCGCATATCGCTGTCAATGTGCAGGATCTGGATTGTG
>JABURN010000063.1 GCA_014762585.1 Methylophaga sp. | reverse complement strand
GGCGACCTTGCTCGGTATTATCTAAAGATAATGTGATTCCAATGAAAACGCTTTATCCTCATGAAATCAAACGGCTTATGTCAGTTTTAACAAGGGTGTAAGATGTCAACTAGGCTATCAAACCCGGCACAAGTTAAAGAGCACGTTATGAAGATAAAAATTTGTGCAGGTTTTGAGAAATGCTTGAGTTTTGGAGGGCGCAACATGCCTGATTCAGCACATTACGATTATAAAACCATACAACTGACTGGATTGCCTGTTGGCAATGCCGTCTTATCAGGCTCCCTAAAACAATGAAAAGTCTACTGGCATTGCTCAGCCTGCTGTTTGCGACATTGGCACCGGCCTACGCCAACAATGTACAAATTTTGCTATCTGAAGACAAAGTCGGATATCACCAGTTAGCCGAAGACATTAAAAACCATATTGGTGATCAACAACTTCGCTCAACGACACAGATCATCACGCTTGATAGCACCGCCGCCAACAATATGGCTCCCACAGACCTGATTGTCAGCATTGGCGAGGCCGCCGTTTTATTCAGCAAGCGACAATATCCTCAGAATGCGCACCTGTACACATTCGTAGACAAAAGCCTGATACAGGCCGATTACAGCAGCAACTGGGTCGCTGTTCTGCTTGACCAGCCACTTCAGCGACAACTCGACATGGCAACTCAAATTGTACAGGGTGCTGTTAACACCAAACTGCTGATTGCAGTTTCAGAAGACAAT
This sequence comes from Methylophaga sp., assembly GCA_014762585.1. Taxonomy (GTDB): domain Bacteria; phylum Pseudomonadota; class Gammaproteobacteria; order Nitrosococcales; family Methylophagaceae; genus Methylophaga. Next base: position 10,282 of record JABURN010000063.1, on the reverse strand, counting down.
CAATTGATCCGTGATGAAATTGCCGGCTTATCAACACCTTTTGATGTACAACTGGATATCGTCGTAGTAGATACAGACGTGGAACCTGCCAAGGCGATTGACAGCGCACTGCAGGATGCCGGTGCACTGATCGCTGTTCGTGACTCACGGGTATGGTCCGGTGAGCATGCCAAATGGTTGCTGTATCAGAGTTACAAATATAAAGTGCCGGTTATTGGTTACTCAAAAAGCTTCCTCAAGGCAGGCGCTCTGGCTTCTGTCTATGCCAGTCTCTATGACACGGTGAGAGAGACTGCGGCCCTCATCACCTACTGGCACGATTACCAGGGCTGGATGATGCATGAAACAAACTTTTATCCACCCCACACCATTTCATTCAATGACAATATCGCCCGAGCCCTGGACATTACCATTCCCGAGAGTATAAGGCAGGGTGCTGCAACTGATGTTCCCGACTAGACTCAAGACTCAGTTACTGCTCATTACCATTCTTCCCCTGCTGCTGACCATCTCAGTGGTGTCATTGTTTATTCTGTTTGATGTGCTGGATGACATTGAATCGGCCATCATCAAACGGAGCGAGAGTATTGCCAGTCAGGCTTCGGTGCTATCTGAATTTCCGCTCTACACCGGAGACATTGACGCACTGACCAGAGTGGGTGATTTAATGATTAGAACGCATGATCTTACTTTCATCCGTTTTATTGACTCGACCGGTCAGTTACTGCTGGAAAAGTCGGGGCAGCAAGCCAAAGGCGAGGTCAGGGAATTTCAATTCCCGGTCTATTCACACGGGCCTAATCTGGATGACTTTTCCAGCAGCGGCGCTGTAGAAACCAGCCTCTCACCACTGGGTCGTATTGAAATCGGCTTTACTAATAACAGCGCCGAAGCACAACGTTTCGAGGCCTACACGAAGGTATTGGGAATCGCTTTTCTGGCCCTGATGCTGGGTGTTTTTCTGGTCTATGTCTTTAGCCGACGTCTCAGTAACGCCATCAATGCACTGATGACGACAGCCAAAAATCTGGAACATAAAAACTTCTCTGCCCGCGTTAAAGAAAACGGCAGTGGTGAGTTGCTCAGTTTCCAGCGCACATTCAACAGCATGATTGATTCGCTGGAAAAAAATGATGCCGAGCTGCAAGACAAAGTGAATGCAGCGACGGCTTCATTGAGCTATACGGTTGAGGAGCTGTCGCAGAAAAACGAAGCGCTGGCTCAGCAACGTCAGGAAACCATTGATCTGGAACGCAGCAAAGCGATTCTGGAAGAGCGCGAACGTATTATGCGTGATATGCACGATGGCATTGGCGGTCAGTTGGTCGCTTCACTGGCCATACTTGAGCTGGAAAAAGATTCTGAAGTCACACGCAATATCCATGCAGTGCTGACGGAATGTCTCAATGATCTGCGGCTGATTATTCACTCTCTGAGCATGCAGAACAGTGTCATGGGATCGTTGCTGGCCGACTTCAAATACAGAACCAGCAAAAAACTGGAGCAACTCGATATTGAGCTGGACTGGCAGGTAGATGCCAATGCGGATGCACTTGGTATCAAACCTCAGACCGGGCTTCATCTGCTTCGAATTCTGCAAGAAGCTTTTACCAACATTCTTAAGCATGCCGGTGCCAGTGAAATTGAGTTCAATGCTTACCGTGACGGTCAGGACTTCATTATTACCATTGAGGACAATGGCAGCTTTATCCCCAATTCTGAAGCCATTGAGAGAGGCTATGGCATCAACAGCATGAAGTCCCGTGCCGCCAAAATCGGTGGCCGCTTGGAAGTAAAAAGAAGTCAGAGCGGTGGCTGTCTGGTCTCTCTGACATTGCCAAACAGCTTTTCCTCCCCCGCACAAGTGAGGGGTGACAGCTTTAAAATCAGCAAAGTATCCTGATTAGGCATGCCGACGGCATGCAGAATGCCTTAATGGCAGTCCTTTTCCCTCTTCTCTCCTCATGGGCTTGCCCATGAGGATTTTTTTGTTCTCAGAATCCCACACATCAAATGATGGGCAGTTCCTCGGGCAGCGTGCTGTCTGTGGCCGGATTGAGACCGGAATGAAAGGCCTCTACACCTTCTGCTACTTCATCCGGTTTACTGAAGCGGGCAATATGGAACAGCGCTTCCCCCTCGTTGACCAGCGGGATATTGGTTCTGCCAATAATCACACCGGCACTGGTGGCAAAGACTTCTGTCTCTGAATTGTCCTTGCCATAGGGGGCGGCCACCATACCCAGTAAATCGCCTTTATTCACACTTGCGCCCATCGGCACCAGCATTCGGAAAATACCACTCTGCGGTGCTCTTACCCAGACGCTGGAGCGGGCGACAAATGGGTCCCTTTTTTTAACTTTTTGGCGGGAGGGAGCCAGCATGCCGATCTTACGCATGACTTCTATCACACCTTTTACGCCGGCACGAATTGCAAGCTCGTTGAAACGCAGTGCTTCACCCGCTTCGTAAACCACAACCGGTACATTAGCCTGTTGCGCCGCATAGCGCAGTGAGCCCTCTATTAATCCGGAGTTGACCATGACCGGTGCATCAAAGGCTCTCGCCATGGCTTCCACATCGGGGTTTGAGAGATCCGCACGCATCTGTGGCAGATTGTCACGGTGGATAGCTGCCGTGTGCAGATCAATACCGTGGCTGCAGTTCTGGACAACTTCTGTCATAAAACAATGTGCCAGACGCGCAGCCAGAGAACCTTCATCAGATCCCGGGAAGCAGCGGTTCAGATCCCGACGATCCGGCAAATAGCGAGATTGGTTCAAAAAGCCATAGACATTCACTACCGGGATGGCAATCAAGGTCCCACGAAGACCTTTCAGACTCTTGCTTTTCACCAGTCGGCGGATAATCTCGACACCATTAATTTCATCGCCATGAACAGCAGCAGAGACAAACATCACCGGACCGGAACGACGGCCACTGATCACCTGCACCGGCATGCTCAGTGCGGTATGCATGTAGAGATCAGGTAAGGGAACTTCGATAATTCGATTCTGGCCCGGCTTGATTTCTTCACCGGCAATAATCAGCGGTTCAGCCACATTTAACCTCTTCCGCGTGTCTGGGTCTTGCCCAGCTTGGCATTTTTCTCAATAAACTCAATGATTTGATTGGCTATATCCTTACCGGTTGCCTTCTCAATACCTTCCAGTCCAGGCGAGGAGTTCACCTCCATGACAACCGGGCCATGGTTGGAGCGCAGTAAGTCGACACCACAAACATTCAGCCCCATGGTTTTTGCCGCTCTGACTGCGGTGGCGCGTTCTGCCGGCGAGATACGAATAAGATTTGCACTACCACCCCGGTGCAGGTTGGATCGGAACTCGCCCTCCTTACCCTGACGCTTCATGGCGGCAACGACTTTGTCACCGACGACAAAACAACGGATGTCAGAACCGCCGGCTTCCTTGATAAATTCCTGCACCAGAATATTGGCGTTCATCCCCAGAAAGGCTTCAATAACGCTCTCGGCCGCTTTTTCAGTTTCGGCCAGTACCACACCGATACCCTGGGTGCCTTCCAATAGTTTAATAACCAAGGGCGCGCCGCCGACCATTTTGATCAAGTCGTCGACATCGTCAGGACGATGTGCGAAGCCTGTTACCGGCAAACCAATGCCTTTGCGAGACAGCAACTGTAAGGCTCGCAGTTTGTCACGCGAACGACTGATCGCGACCGATTCGTTCAAAGGATACACGCTCATCATTTCGAACTGCCTGAGCACGGCAGTCCCATAGAAAGTAACTGAGGCGCCTATCCTTGGAATCACGGCATCGTAGCCGGTGAGAATTTCGCCTTTGTAGTGCACCTCAGGTTTGAGTGAGGTGATGTTCATGTAACAGCGCAAAACATCCAGTACATGGACTTCATGACCGCGTGCCTCGGCTGCTTCAACCAGTCTGCGGGTTGAATACAGTTTAGCGTTACGCGACAGGATGGCAATCTTCATTCACTTTCTCCGTCAAGGATTTCTTTGCGAGGCTCTTCTTTGGCTTCATCACTGCTTTGTCCGGCCAGAAAAGACAAGGCAGGATTGACCACGATATTGCCGGCTGTCATCGCTGTGCGCCCGAGCAGCATGCGAAACAGCATATTATCGCGGTTTGTCAGCGTGACTTCTATAGGCCAGGTTCTGGTGCCGAGCCTGAGTTCGGTCAGGATGACATAACGCTTTTCGGTATGGCCACCGGAGTCAGTGACATTACGCTCATCGATAACCTCAGCCTCACACCAGAGCACCGTGTCAGTCTCGCCCTGATTGGGGTGAAGACCGAATTTAACCCAGGTTTTGCCGTCTTTTTGATAAGGATCAACTTCAAAGGCATGAATGGCGGAAGTCCGCGCACCGGTGTCGACTTTGGCCTTGATTCTCTCGATACCCAGTTGCGGCAGAGAGAGCCACTCGCGCCAGCCCACAGTGACAGTTTGTTGTGTTTGTTTACTGTTATTCACGACTCAGTCCAACATATTTTTATTCCAGTCTTTGACGCTTTGCTGCATCTCATTGACGCCGCTATCCGCCGTGCTGACCATGTTTTTGAGGCTGTTGACGATATCATCACCGTAACGGTTCGCCAGAATGTTACTGGTGGTAATGACGATGATCGCCATCACGATGACATAGAGGTGTGTAAAAATGACCCTGAGCATCAGTTAATCCTCCCGAAAACAGGTCTCTGATGTCGAGGATAGCACTGGCACCGGCCAGCGTGAATAGAATTGGCGCCAGAGCAGGACTGCCAGGCCATCAAAAACGGATTATACGTTGCCCGGATCCGTTTTACGTCGGCCCGAATGCTCGTCGTCCCGTCTTTCTTTTTTATTGTAGGCATCACGCATCACGATGCTTTCACCGCGGCGATCTTTTCCTCGCCTGCGATCATCATAATGTACGTAGCCACAGCGACAGCTTTCAGCTTTGTTGCAGTCATTCAGCGGTAACTTGGGCGCTTCAGACACTAGGAAGACCCGGTGAGACATATCAAAAGCCGCGTTGCAAGCATGCTGATGAGGTTTGATACGCACCGCAGTATAGGGATGCTTGACGATTTCAGGTGTCGGCGGCTCCGGCTTTTTCTTGCGGATAAACAACAAATAAACGGCAATCACACAGACAATCAGAATAAAGAGGGCAACTTCCATCCACACTCTCCCTAGTGAACTTTGACACCTGCTATGAGATTAACGCATTTATGCTAGAAATAGCCAGCGATGACTCATTTGCCTGACTGATAGAGCAAACGGTTCATTTTGCTAATGGTCGTCACTTTGATTTCCTTGGGACAGACTCGCTCGCATTCACGGTAATTACTGCAGGAACCAAAGCCCTCTTCTTCCATCGTCTTGAGCAGTTTGGCGGGCCGGTCCTTATCGAGTTGTCCCTGAGGCAGTGTCGACAGATGCGCCACTTTCGCGGCGACAAAAAGCGTGGCGGAAGCATTGGGGCAGACCGCCACGCAAGCGCCACAACCGATGCAAGTAGCTGCATCAAATGCTTTATCAGCCACATCTTTTTCGACCGGTAAAGTGTTTGCCTCACAGGCCGAACCGGTCCGAATCGGAATATAGCCACCGGATTGAATAATGCGGTCAAAGGATGTGCGGTCGACAATCAGATCCTTAATGACCGGAAATGCCGTCGCGCGCCATGGCTCAATCCAGAGTTCTTTATCATCAACATAGTCACGCATGTACTGCTGGCAGGTCGTGGTGGCTTTATGCTTGCCATGCGGCGTGCCGTTAATGACCAGATTACACGAGCCGCAAATACCTTCGCGACAGTCAAAATCAAAAGCAACAGGCTCTTGTCCGGCCAGAATCAGATTCTCGTTGAGTGCATCCAGCATTTCCAGAAACGATGAATCTTCACTGGCATCGACTTCATGCGCTTCGAAAAAGCCCTCAGCCTCAGGCCCGTTTTGTCGCCAAATGTTTAATTTAAAGATCATTGGTAATTTCTTATGCTGGGTCGAACAAAATCGAAATGCAGATATTCACGGAATAACGCCGGTTTGCTGCTATCGCCACTGTATTGCCAGGCTGCGACATAGGAATAGTCCATATCATTACGTTGCGCTTCGCCGTCATCGGTCAGATGTTCTTCTCTGGCATGACAACCACAGGATTCTTCCCTATCCAGTGCATCCAGGCACATTAACTCTGCCAACTCAAAAAAGTCAGCGACCCGGCCTGCCCGTTCCAGTGTCTGATTGAGCTGTTCTGCCTCGCCGGTAATTTTGACTTTCTGCCAGAACTCCTTGCGGAGCGTGCTGATTTTTTCGATGGCGGCGAGCAAGGTCTCTTTCTCCCGCGCCATACCACAGGCATGCCAGAGGATCTGACCCAGTTGGCGGTGAAAATCGTCGGCGGTAACAGAAGCCTCCGGCGCATTCATCAAGCGTTCAATTCTTGTTTGCGCTTCCTCAATCGCGGCATTCGCCTGTTCCTGATACTGAGCCGCTTTGATCGGTTTATGCCGGGCGAGATAATCTGAAACGGTCGTGGGCAGGATAAAATAACCATCAGCCAGTCCCTGCATCAGGGCACTGGCACCAAGCCGGTTTGCCCCGTGATCGGAGAAATTAGCCTCGCCTCCCGCAAATAACCCGTCAATGCTGGTCATCAAATTGTAGTCAACCCAGAGACCACCCATGGTGTAGTGGACCGCCGGATAGATCCGCATCGGCGTCTGGTATGGGTTTTCAGCCGTAATCCGCTGGTACATTTCAAAAAGATTGCCGTATTTTTCGCTAATCGCCTCCAGTCCCTGGCTTTTAATGGCATCTGCAAAGTCGAGGTAAACGCCCAGTTTACGGCCATCAATTTCAGCCCCGACACCGCGGCCTTCATCGCAAATCAATTTCACAGCACGGGAAGCAATATCTCTGGGTACCAGATTGCCGAACGCGGGGTACATGCGCTCCAGAAAGTAATCACGATCTTCTTCTGCAATATCTTCCGGCCGTTTATCGGCATCCGCTGCATTTTTCGGCGCCCAAACCCGCCCATCATTTCGCAACGACTCACTCATCAGGGTCAGCTTGGATTGAAGCTTGCCCTGCTGGGGTATGCAGGTGGGATGAATCTGAGTAAAACAGGGGTTGGCGAATAAGGCACCTTTTTTATGCGCTCGCCAAATGGCTGATGTATTACAGCCTTTAGCGTTGGTGGAGAGATAAAAGGCATTGCTGTAACCGCCGGTGCAAAGCACCACGCAATCAGCCAGATGGCTTTCCAGTTTTCCGGTCACCAGATCCCGGGTCACAATGCCTATCGCCCGGTCACCATCCATAATAAGATCCTGCATTTCACAGCGTGAACGATGTGTCACCGAGCCAGCCGCAATTTGACGGCTCATCGCCTGATAGGCGCCCAGCAGTAATTGTTGACCGGTCTGGCCACGGGCATAGAAAGTCCGGGAAACCTGAGCCCCACCAAAAGAACGGTTTGCCAGATAACCGGAATATTCACGGGCAAATGGCACGCCCTGCGCCACAGCCTGGTCAATGATCGAGGTACTGAGTTCAGCCAGACGAAATACATTGGACTCACGTGCCCGGAAGTCGCCGCCTTTAATCGTGTCATAAAACAGTCGCCAGACACTGTCACCGTCATTCTGATAATTCTTGGCAGCGTTAATCCCGCCCTGTGCTGCGATACTGTGGGCGCGTCGCGGGCTATCCTGAAAACAGAAGGTTTTCACCTTGTAGCCCATTTCACCCAGCGAGGCAGCCGCAGAAGCGCCGGCAAGCCCGGTGCCAACGACAATCACAGTGTATTTTTTCCGGTTGGCCGGGCTCACTACACGGGAGTTGAATTTGTGCTGTTTCCAGCGATCCTGCAATGGGCCTTTCGGCGCGTGACTATCCAGTTCAAACTCACTCATGCGGTCATCCAGATATAAAGAGGGACTGATGCAAAACCGGCGGTCAAAACTACCACACCGGTGCTGATTGACAGTCTGTACATAGTCGAGCTGATGCCCAGTGTCTGTAGTACGTTAACCAGGGAGTGCAGCAGATGCATCGCCAGGATCAACAGACCAGCCAGGTAAAACAGTAACATCCACCCGGAGCTGAACCAGTTCAGCATTGCTGCCCTTACCTGAGAGGTATCTATCAGCAGGGTCTGGCCGATATGTACCAGGATAAACAGCAGCAAGATAACAATACTGAGCGTCACCAAAGGTGCAGGGATATGCAGTTTGTCGTGCTTTTTATAAGCAACCCGGCGGGCCTGACTGTTCTTGATTCGAATTGCCACTGCTGCCCGGACATGAATGAATAGAGCTATGAGGACTAAAGCCAGAACCGGCCAGCGAATCCAGGCCTGATTGTAAACCGCGTAGAACTGCTCAAAAGCCGGTGCAGAAAAAAAGCTGAGGTTAGTCAGCATATGGAAAATGAGGTAGACGGTCATCACACTGCCCGCTAACGTCATCGTGCGTTTTCTGAGTTGCAGTAGCGTCATGTTTTAACTTTCCATATCCAGTCTGGCGTCCTTATTATCCGGTCGCGGTTTCAGATTCTCTTTTTCAATGGTGCGGATGCAACTGTTCCAGCGCAGAATGGATTCATCGTTGTGTTCCGGGCGGATTTTTTCTGCCTTTTGATAGAACTGCAGCGCTTCGATGAAGTAGTCGTAGGCAAACACGCGCGCCATGCTCTGGGTCAGCATGAAGCGGGCGCGGCGTTCATGCAGCAGGCCGGTATAGTAATGCTGCTGATAACGACTTTGCAGCTTTTGAATCGCCTGTTCAATAGCCTGTACCTGAGTTTTCTTGCCAGCATGGTGCAACTGGTCACTGAGGGCCAGTATATAAAGCACCAGCGCTTTTTGATTTTCCGGTTCTATATGCAGGATGTCGAGGCAGATACTTTCGGCAATTTCCGGCTCATGCAGGGAGCGATACTGACGGGCCTTATCGAGCGCAAGCTCAATAGAATCGGGGTGTATGTCGTGTAAGTCTAGCTCCATCAAATCCCTCACAAATTGCAAGTCTTATATAAGAGTTGTTTAGTTCAATCTAGACTAAAGCAAGGCAAGTTTCAATAGCTCTGGATGATAAATTCACCACAAAGGCACAGAGTCCACAGAGATCAGCCTCATTAATAGTTGCCTCTCTGTTTTTGGATTGTAGAAAGTTTTCGATGAATTTTTGGTCAAAGGTTTAGGTTAGTGCTTTACCCATTAACACCTGCAAGTCATTGCGAACGTCGTTAAGCAATCCATGCCATGAGATAGAGCCATGCTGAGCAGGCCGGGAAATTCAGACCAGGCTCATCAAAGCTGAGGCCCTATCACGCAAAAATTAATTCTCAGTGATCTGTGTGCCTCTGTGCTTTATCCGCCGCAATCGCGTTGATTGCTTACATGGTGCCAGAACGTGATTTCTGGTATCTTTTGTGGTTTTTCCCATCGCGAAAACACGGTCCCACCATGCAAAGAAAAATTCTGGTTACCAGTGCCCTTCCCTATGCCAACGGCTCCATCCATCTGGGCCATATGGTTGAGTATATTCAGACCGATATCTGGGTACGGTTTCAGAAGATGCGTGGCCACGAAGTCCATTATGTCTGCGCCGATGATGCTCACGGTACGCCAATCATGCTGCGGGCACAAAATCAGGGCATCACACCCGAACAACTGATCAGCGAGGTCAGTAAAGAGCATCAGGCCGATTTTGCCGACTTTGCGATTGGTTTCGACAACTACCACAGCACGCATAGTGACGAGAACCGTGAACTCGCCAGCCAGATCTACCTGGCCAATCGCGATGCCGGTCATATCGAAGCCCGTACTATCAGTCAGGCCTACGATCCGGAAAAAGAAATGTTCCTGCCGGATCGTTTTATCCGCGGTGAATGTCCTAAATGCGGCGCGGCTGATCAATATGGTGATAACTGTGAAGCCTGCGGTGCCACCTATGAACCGACCGAACTTAAAAACCCGGTCTCAGCTGTGTCCGGCGCGACGCCAATTACCAAAGAGTCCGAGCACTACTTCTTCAAACTGGGCGACTTTGAAAAAACGCTACGCGAATGGACTCACAGCGATCACCTGCAACCGGAGGTCACCCGCAAACTGGGCGAATGGTTCGACAGCGGCCTGCAGGACTGGGATCTTTCCCGTGATGCCCCCTACTTCGGCTTTGAAATCCCGGATACCGCAAACAAGTTTTTCTACGTATGGTTGGATGCCCCCATTGGCTACCTCGCCAGCTTCAAAAATTAATGCGACAGAGAAGACGTCGATTTCGACA
>JABURN010000197.1 GCA_014762585.1 Methylophaga sp. | reverse complement strand
TACTGGACTCGATCGATACGGCTGCTTTCAAAGACACGCTGATCATACAGATGGGCACGATTGCCCCCGAAGAATCACGACATTTTGCCGAACTCGTCCACAGCCAGAAAGGCCGCTATCTGGAATGCCCGGTACTGGGTAGTCTGCCAGAGGCCCGCAGCGGTAAACTCATTCTGATGGCTGCAGGCAGTGCGCAGGACTTCAAAACCGCTCTGCCCCTGCTGGAGCTTATCGGTAAAGAACCGCAACATATCGGCACTGTTGGGCAGGGCGCCACGGTCAAACTCGCCATGAACCAGTTGATCGCTGGCCTGACTGCGAGCTTTGCGTTGAGTCTGGCGCTGGTCGAGAAAGAAGGCATAGAAACCGAACAGTTTATGAAGATTGTCCGTGACAGCGCACTGTATGCCCCGACTTTCGATAAGAAACTCAGCCGCATGCTGGAACGCGATTTTGATAATCCCAATTTCCCCACCAAGCATCTTGCCAAAGACACCCGTTTATTTTTGTCTGTGGCTGAGGAACTGGGACTCGATACCAGCGCGCTGCAGGGGATTGAATCCCTGTTACAGAAAACCCTGGAAATGGGTCTGGATAACACCGACTATTCAGCCCTGATGGCTGCAGTCTCACCTAAACAGAAATAATGAGCTCACTGTAAAAACCGTCCTGATAAGCCGGATAAAAAAAGCCCTCTTTCGAGGGCTTTTTTTACACCTGAAACAGGTCGCGGCGAATAATCGTCTCGCGGCGGTCCGGGCCGGTTGAAATAATATCAATCGGTACCCCGGCCAGACTTTCCACTTTTTCAATATAGGCACGGGCATTGGCCGGCAACTGATCGTATTCGGTGACACCCAGGGTTGATTCCTGCCAGCCCGGCATATCGACATAAACCGGCTTGCAACCCTCGAACTCATCAGCACTCAACGGCAGAATATCGACCGGTTCACCGTCTTTTTCATAAGCCACGCAGAGACGGATGGTCTCCAGACCATCAAGCACATCGAGCTTGGTCAGGCAGAGACCGGTGATACTGTTGATCCAGCTGGCACGATTCAACGCCACCATGTCGAGCCAGCCGCAACGACGGTCACGACCTGTGGTAGAACCTTTTTCCATGCCTTTTTCGGCCAGGTGTTTACCGACTTCGTCGAACAGTTCTGACGGGAATGGGCCGCCGCCAACACGGGTGGCATAAGCCTTGGTAATGCCCAATACATAATCGATATGGCAGGGACCTACGCCAGCACCGGTAGCGCTGCCGCCTGCGGTGGTATTGGATGATGTCACATAAGGGTAAGTACCGTGATCGATATCCAGCAAGGCGCCCTGCGCGCCCTCGAACATCACGTTTTCACCGGCTTCATAATAAGCCTGCAGCATCGCCGGAATATCGGCAATCAGCGGTAGAATGACTTCGCGCATGGCCAGTGTATCTTCCAGCACTTTGTCATAACTGACCGGTTCCACTTCGTAATAATTAACCAGGGAAAAGTTATGGAACTCAATGACTTCTTTGAGCTTTTCGGCAAAGACTTTTTCGTCCAGCAGGTCACCCACACGCAGTCCGCGACGGCCGACCTTGTCCTCATAGGCAGGACCGATACCGCGACCGGTCGTGCCGATAGCCGCTTTACCACGGCGAGACTCGCGGGCCTGATCCAGGGCAATGTGATAAGGCAGGATCAACGGACAGGCGGCACTGATTTTAAGGCGTTCACGCACAGGTACACCGTTGGCTTCCAGCTCTGTCATTTCTTTAAGCAGCGCTTCAGGGCATAAAACCACACCATTACCAATCAGACACTGTACATTTTCACGCAGGATGCCCGATGGAATCAGATGCAGAATGGTTTTCTTGCCATCAATTACCAGGGTATGGCCGGCATTGTGCCCGCCCTGGAAGCGCACCACAGCGGAGACATTATCGGTCAGCAGGTCAACCAGCTTACCTTTACCTTCATCACCCCACTGGGAGCCAATTACTACAATATTTCTAGCCACGAGTTTGTGTTCCTGTTTCGGTCACTTGCCAGTGACCCGCTTGTTTAATCAATGTATGAGTTGTTGAAATGTCAGTGCCAGGCATTTGATAAATCACCACTTTGCCGTCATTTCGCAGTGAGGCCACCATCTCTTCCAATGCCGGATCATCCTGCCATTCGACGGAGATAGATTCTCCCCGGCAGGCATTATCCGCTGTTGGCAACAAGGTGGCGATTTTTTTCAGGTCCATGCTGAAACCGGTGGCAGGCTGAGCATGGCCAAAATGTTCGCCGATGTCGTCATAGCGGCCACCGGCGGCGATCGACTGGGCAGATCCCGGTTTATAAGCAGCAAATACGACACCGGTGTGATAGTGATAACCGCGCAATTCTGCGAGATCAAAGTTAATCGCAATGTCAGGAATACGCTGAGTCAGCATCTCATTGATACGCATCAGTGTATCAAGGGCTTGCTGAACAGAGTCTGGTGCTTTTGCAAGCTGTTGCTTGGCACTGGCCAGTATGCTGGCATCACCATTGAGTTCAGCCAGTGCCAGTAACATTTGACGGGCATCATCAGCGAGTTGATATTGCGTCAGCAGAGTCTCGATTTCGGCAGCCGCTTTACGTTGCAGCGCAGAGAACAGTTCCTGTTCCTGAGTGGCATTGAGTCCGGCATAGCTGGCAAGACCACGGTAGATACCGACATGACCGATATCCAGTGCCACTGAGCTGACAGCCCCTGTCACCATCAGCAAGTCCACCATTAACTGAATGCTCTCGACATCACTTTCTGGACCGGCATGACCATAAATTTCAGCACCAAGCTGAATCGGATTGCGAGAACTGGCCTGCCCTTCCGGCAAGGTGTGTAGCACACTGCCAATGTAGCAAAGACGCAATACATCAGACTGACCGCGCATTTTGTGGGCAGCGATACGGGCCACTTGCGGCGTCATATCGGCACGAATGCCAAGCATACGACCGGACATCTGATCAGTGAGTTTGAAGGTCTGAATGTCCAGGGTTTTGGCGGTCCCGGTCAGCAGTGAATCCAGGTACTCAACCAATGGAGGTACAACCAGTTGATAGCCCCAGCTGCGCATCCGATCAACCAGTGCCCGGTGCAGGCATTCCAGTTGTGAGGCTTCCTCTGGCAACAGTTCGTCGATGCCTTCGGGCAGCAGCCAACTCTCTTTGATAGTCATGTCGAGTTAATTAATCCAGTACAAAAAAATCAGGCCGGCGAGCATACAGAAAAAACCAATCAGGCGAACCTGCCTGTCTGGCATCGCGGCCATTTGCAGTAAGGCCCGCTTGAAATTCTGCGGGCTGAGAAATGGCATGATGCCCTCGATAACGAGCATCAATGCCATTGCCACCCAGAGGCTGTGCAACAGCTCCGGGTTCACTGCAGCGACTGATTAGCGTCGTTGAAGCGCTTGAAGAAATCTCCGGTCGGTTCGATAACCAGCATGTCATCACCCTTGAAGACATTCTGATAGGCACTCAAACGACGGTAGAGTGAGTAGAAGTCTTCGTTGGCGCCATAAGCATCTGCATAAATTTCGGTGGCGCGGGCATCACCCTGACCACGAATCTGCTCAGCTTCACTTCTGGCTTCTGCCAGAATAACGGCACGTTGGCGGTCTGCATCAGAGCGGATTTCTTCAGCTCTTTCAGCACCCTGGGATCGCAGTTCTTTGGCGACACGCTCACGCTCTGCTTCCATACGGGTGTAGACAGAAGAGCTTACTTCTGAAGGCAGGTCAATGCGTTTGATACGGACATTGGAAATAGCGATACCAAAGCCTTCGGCAACACGGTTGGCTTCTTTGAGAATGTCCTGAACCATGGTCACACGATCACCGGATACCACTTCCTGGATAGTACGGCGACCAAACTCGCCACGCAGACCGTCTTTGATAATTTGTGACAATCGAAGCGCCGCACGCTCCTGATCACCACCCATCGAGGTTAAATAGGTACCGACATCATCGATCCGCCACAGGATGAAAGAATCCACGATCACGTTTTTCTTTTCACCAGTCAGGTAACGGGCCGGTTGTGCGTCCAGCGCCATTTCGCGGGCTTCGAATTTACGCACATTGTTTACAAACGGCATTTTGAAATGCAGACCGGGCTCAAAATCGGTGCGTTCAATCTGACCCAATCTCAGCAAAACGGCTTTTTCACGCTCATCCACAACAAACAGCGATGAGCTCAGGGTGATCAGTGCCAACACCAGCAGCACCAGAATCAGCGTCATACGTGAACTCATTTAGCGACCTCCTCTGCTGCGAACGTCATCACGTGACGCACTGCTTGATGTGGAACTGTTGTTACCGGATGTTGAAGTCGGATAATTAAATTCATCCAGATTCAATCGTGCAGGGTTTCCGCTTGAACCACGCATGCGGTCCAGTGGCAGATAAAGTACATTACTGCCGCCGTTTTCAACGTCCACCATCACTTTCTGGCTGCGAGAGTAAACTGACTCCATGGCATCCAGATAGAGACGTTCGGTGGTAATAGCCGGCGCCTTGTTGTATTCCTGCATCACCTGGGTAAAGCGGCTGGCATCACCCTCTGCTTTAGCCACTACCTGGCTCTTATAGGCTTCAGCTTCCTGCAGCACACGGAAGGCCTGACCACGAGCTTTCGGCAGAATATCGTTGGCATAGGCTTCTGCCTGGTTAATTTGACGAACTTCATCTTCACGGGCTTTTACTACATCAGCAAAAGCGGATTGGACCTGCTCAGGTGGCTGTACGTCCTGCATGTTGACACTGGTCACAAGCAGACCGGCGTCATGCGCATCCAGCATAGATTGCAGTAACTGTTCAGTGCTGTTGGCAATCGCACTACGACCTTCTGTCAGGACAAAGTCCATCTTGGAGCGGCCGACAATTTCACGAACTGCACTTTCCATCATCTGACGCAAAACAATGTCAGGGTTACGAACATTGAACAGGTATTTGGCTGCATCCTGAACGCGATACTGAACAGCAATTTTCAGATCGATAATATTTTCATCCTGAGTCAGCATCAAAGATTCAGAAGGAATCGAATTGGTACTGGCGACACCGGTAGAGCGGTAGCCGATTTCAGCAGTGCGGATTTCGTCGACATTGACGATTTCAACTTTATCGATGGGATATGGCAGGTGCCAGTGCGGACCAGGCATCGTGGTCGTCACAAACTGACCAAAGCGCATGACCACACCGCGTTCAGGTGCTTCGACGATGTAAATGCCTGACAGTAACCAGACAATAAGTGCAATAACGGCAATCAGGCCAAAACCGAATGAACCTTGACTTGGACGGTTACTACCGCCAGAGCCGCCTTTACCACCAAACAGACCGCCCAGTTTTTGTTGCATTTTACGGACGACTTCGTCCAGATCCGGTGGCCCATCTTTACCACGATTACCCCACGGATCTTTTCCACCGTTGCCGGGTTCATTCCAAGCCATGTAGCTCTCCAAAATGAGAAAAGAGATTTACTTTCAAAACGACTATTTTACGGAGATGGGCGCTATAAGCAACCAAAACCCACCCCTAAGTCAGATACTGAGACTCTTCCAACAGCGGAAAATATTCCTGCAGCGCCTGACGCAGTAATTCGAGGCCCTCGCCGGTTCTGGCTGAGAGCCATATGCGTTCGATGTCACCGTCGGCATTGCGCTCGACACGTGGCTCCATACCTTCAAGCTTGTCTATTTTGTTGTAGACAATCAGTTGCGGAACTTCATCGGCTTCAATCTGCTGTAGAACGTCATTGACATGATGCATCAAATCATCTCGATCGCTGGCTGCACAATCCACTACATGCAGCAGTAATGCGGCATCACGTGTTTCTTCCAGTGTCGAGCTGAATGATTCGACCAGGTCATGAGGTAGTTGCCGGATGAAGCCCACGGTATCAGCCAGAATCAACATTTCCGTGTCGTGTAGCTTTACTCGCCGCAGCGTCGGATCGAGGGTTGCAAACAATCGATCGTCGGCATACACCTCGGCCGAGGTAACCTTGTTAAACAAAGTCGACTTGCCCACATTGGTGTAACCCACCAAAGATACAACCGGTACGCCACCGCGGCTTCGAGACCGTCTACCCTGTTCACGTTGAGAACGCACTTTATCCAGCTTTTTCTTCAGGGTTTTGATTCGTTGCCCCAGTAAACGCCGGTCAGTTTCAAGCTGGGTTTCACCGGGACCACGCAGGCCAATCCCCCCCTTTTGTCTTTCCAGGTGAGTCCAGCCTCGGACGAGACGGGTCGACATATGCTGGAGTTGGGCCAGTTCCACCTGAAGCTTGCCCTCATGTGAACGGGCACGTCGGGCGAATATATCCAGGATCAGACCGGTTCGCCCCAGCACTCGGCATTTAAGGCGTTGCTCCAGGTTGCGTTCCTGGCTTGGGGACAGCTCATGATTAAAAATCACCAGTGCCGCATGGGAAGAGGCAACATATTCAGCAATTTCATCGACTTTGCCGCTGCCGGCAAAATACTTGGGATCGGGGCGGTGTCTTTTTCCCTGAACGATGGCGGCTATATTAGCGCCAGTGCCGCCAACTAATTCCTGGAACTCTTCCAGTGATTCGTCATAGTTGGGGTCATTGAAGTTGAGATATACAAGAACAACTGCTTCCTGGTTCGATGAATCGTCAAAAGCGGCTTTACTATCAGGACGATCAAACAATCAATATGCTCCTATTCTTCCTGGCTGTAGTTAACATTACGTGCGGGGACAATGGTAGAAATGGCATGTTTATATACCATCTGATTTACTGAATTTTTCAGCAAAATGACGAACTGATCAAAAGAATCAATCTGACCCTGCAGTTTAATGCCATTGACCAGGTAAATGGAAACGGGGATATTTTCGCGACGTAATGCGTTTAAAAAAGGATCTTGAAGAGTCTGCGCTTTGGCCATTATCTGCTCCGGATATTGTTATTATTTTTGAAAAACACCTGCCGATAACTCATTCTAGAAGTCCCAGCGGAATCGTCAAGCATTATTCTGTAATTGTGTGACCTGTCCCTTCAGATAATGGTTCACTTCCTCGACCGGCAGGCTTTGACCGCTGTCAAACCAGACACCATCGTCCTGAGAACGTAGCCAGGTGATTTGTCTTTTTGCCATTTGACGGGTTGCTACTATCGCCTTGTCAACGAAGGTCTCCATATCCAGCTCACCACTAAGATAAGCCCAGGCCTGCCGGTAACCGACAGCACGGATCGAAGGTAATCCCGGATGACAATCGCCACGCTGATAAAGCTTCTGCACCTCATTCAGAAAACCATTATCGACCATCTCTGTGTATCTTTTGGCAATACGCTGATGCAAGACAGCGCGATCGAAGGGGGCAACGATAATTTTGCTGACCTTGTAAGGCAGCGTTTCACCCTGCGCTGCAGTCAGCTCAGTCAGACTCTTTCCAGTGAGTTCATAGACTTCGAGGGCACGTTGCAAACGTTGGGGATCATTGACGTGAATGCGTGCCGCTGCAACCGGATCCACTTCGGCCAGGCGTTGATGCAAATATGCCAAACCGAACTCAGCCGCCTCGGCATCGAGCTTTGCTCTGACTGTCGGATCAGCTGATGGGAGTTTGGACATACCTTTTTGAAGCGCATTGAAATAGAGCATGGTGCCACCGACCAGTAATGGCACTTTACCTCGCGATGTAATATCGGCCATCAAAGACAGCGCATCGTCACGAAAACGACCAGCTGAATAAGTCTCGGTCGGCTCCAGAATATCAACCAGATGATGGGGGAACTGTTTCAGAATCTCAGCAGAGGGTTTAGCCGTGCCGATGTCCATGCCTTTATACACCAGTGCAGAATCGACACTGATGATTTCCAGCGGATGACGTTTGGCCAGTTCCAGCGCGAGGTCTGTTTTCCCCGCTGCCGTCGGCCCCATGATAAAGATGGCCGGCGGCAGTTTATCCTGCATAGTCAGTTTGGCTTAGCCCTGTTTCATCATGTCAAAGAACTCGGCATTGGTCTTGGTAGACTTGAGCCGGTCCATCATGAATTCCATTGCCTCTACCGGCTCCATTTGAGAAATCAGCTTTCTCAGAATCCAGAGTTTTTGCAGGTCCTCTTCCGAGGTCAGCAGTTCCTCACGACGGGTACCGGAACGAGTCACATTAATTGCAGGATAAATACGACGATCAGCCAGTTTGCGCTCGAGCAAGACTTCCATATTACCGGTGCCCTTGAACTCTTCGAAGATAACTTCATCCATCCGTGAGCCTGTTTCGATGAGGGCTGTTGCGATGATAGTCAGGCTGCCACCCTCTTCAATGTTACGTGCGGCACCGAAAAAACGTTTCGGGCGTTGCAGTGCATTCGCATCCACACCACCGGTCAAGACCTTACCGGAAGATGGCGCCACGGTGTTATAGGCACGAGCGAGACGGGTAATAGAATCCAGCAGGATCACCACATCGTGTTTGTGTTCAACCAGACGTTTGGCCTTCTCGATGACCATTTCTGCTACCTGCACGTGCCGTGCAGCAGGTTCGTCGAAAGTACTGGAAACGACTTCACCACGTACCGACCGGGCCATTTCCGTGACCTCTTCCGGTCGCTCGTCGATCAGCAGGACGATCAGATCACTGTCTGGGTAATTTGCTGCAATAGACTGAGCCAGTGATTGCAGAATCATGGTTTTACCAGATTTCGGTGGTGCCACGATTAGACCGCGTTGGCCCTTACCAATGGGAGAAGCAAGATCAATAATCCGGGGCGTTAAATCTTCGGTACTGCCATTGCCACGCTCCAGAGAATAACGCTCATTGGCAAACAAGGGGGTGAGGTTTTCGAAAGGAACTTTGTTCTTGGATTTGTCGGGCTTTTCGAAATTGATTTCTTCTACTTTAACCAGGGCAAAGTAGCGTTCGCTGTCTTTTGGCGGTCTGATTTTGCCCTTGATGGTATCGCCGGTGCGCAGGTGGAAACGTCGGATCTGACTCGGTGACACATAGACGTCATCCGGACCTGCCACATAAGAATCTTCCGGTGAACGCAGGAAACCGAAGCCATCTGGCAATAACTCCAAAACCCCGGTAGTGACTACATCTTCACCCTGTTTGGAGTGGGCTTTAACTATTGCGAAGATTAATTCTTGTTTTCTGTTCCTGGCGAGGCCCTCAAGATTCATTGAAAGGGCAAGATCCATCAATTCAGCAGCGGACTGCTTTTTCAGTTCTGTCAGATTCATGTATTACCTGGATTGGGATTTTTTGATATAGAACAACCTTGAAAACGCCGCAGTATGGGCGCTGTTATGTACTAACGGGGAGGAGTTTTCGAAAAAACTGTCGGCAAGCATAGCAGCTAGGGATCGGGCCGTCTAGTGTTTTAGAAAAAATATTGCAACTTTGTCGGCATTAGAGCCACTAACAAGGCTAAAAGTACCAGAAACGCATATAAACAGGCAGTTAACTTATGACCGAGCCTATTCCCGGGCACTACTTTAAAACGTCATTCAGCAGTCAAAACAATATAACGCACTGGCCGATCCACTTTGCTATTCTCGGCATACCGGTTTCTTCTCATGATTTTAACAATGAAAAGAACAGTGCTGCTAAATCACTCCCTGATTATCTCAACATGCATTATCGCTGGGTCAGAAAGCTGAGAGGATACAACACACTGAGCCAGGACATTGATCAATACTTCGCCGTTAATGTGGGTTGGAACGAAGCCTGTGATCTAGCTCAGTCATTGGGCCTCGAAGCCATCTACTACGTCTCAGATAATACGCTATCGGTAACTTACGCAGATGAAAGAAGAAAGCCTTTAGTGGTTGATAGTTTTTTGAGGCGCTTTACAGTACTGAATAATAAAGAACAAATCGGATAAAGTGAGCTCTGACCGCGGCTTTAGAGCAAACTCACCAACTTAAACCTCGAAACGCTTTATGGTCAGGATTAAGACGACTCATGATCAGCACATCAATAGGCTATTCTCTTTGACCTATCACGGGGTCAAATCGCTGCACGACCTGCCTCCAGCAGACCCTCATCGTTCCCGGCGATAATGTTATTAAGATGGATGTGATGTATGCTGCCAATGCAGGAGCTATTGGCGGTCACATGGGGTGTTGCCATGCTTAGGTAAAGCAATGCAAATCTGATAGACAAAAAAATACCCGGACCACTATGTGGACCGGGTACGTATTTACTCTCGGTTCAACGTTTAAGGTGACCTACTTTATCGCCTACATCCCTGTAGGCGACCCTACGGGCTCCCTGCGCTCGTGCAAAAACATTCATGGTTCTCTGGATATGTGTTCGTAATGAGCCTTTGGATGGACTTAAGGGTGACCTACTTTGACTGAGCCCATCCGGGGCTCAGCCCTTCGGGCGCCTCCGGCGTCCAAAAACGCTCCCGGCGTTTTTGTCACATGGGTATCTCCCCGACTCAAGACAGGTCAATCCCAAACCTTGAGACAAAAAAATACCCGGGCCTCTATGAGGACCGGGTATCTTTTTGTATAAAAGCCTGGCAGTGACCTACTTTCACATGGGACCTCCCACACTATCATCGGCGCTGAGCTGTTTCACTTCTGAGTTCGGGATGGGATCAGGTGGTGCCAACTCGCTATGGCCGCCAGGCATAAACGGTTTAAGCTAGCTTTTAATCTAGCTTGTGGAATTCGGTAACAAGGGGAAAAACGTCGTCTTTCCACCCAAGCCTAACTTGGGGTTATATGGTCAAGCCTCACGGGCAATTAGTATTGGTTAGCTTCATACATTACTGCACTTCCACACCCAACCTATCAACGTTGTAGTCTTCAACGGCCCTTCAGGGACTTAAAGTCCAGTGAGAACTCATCTTGAGGGGGGCTTCCCGCTTAGATGCTTTCAGCGGTTATCCCGTCCGTACATAGCTACCGGGCAATGCTGTTGGCACAACAACCCGAACACCAGGGGTACGTCCACTCCGGTCCTCTCGTACTAGGAGCAGCTCCTCTCAATTCTCAAACGCCCACGGCAGATAGGGACCGAACTGTCTCACGACGTTCTAAACCC
>JABURN010000105.1 GCA_014762585.1 Methylophaga sp. | reverse complement strand
CTGCTATCAGCGTCAGGCTCCTCAATAAACTGGATATATGTCTCCGCATTACCCTGCTGTGCCAGTGTAGAGGAAAAAGGAACTAGCAGTACCGAGAACATTATCAGGTAGTAACGACACATCATTTTCTCCGGTAAATAATGTCTGTGATGCAAAAAAGACAGACAGTTTTCAGCAGGAGTTGCTTGACAACTCTGAAAAGGAAACAGTCCTGTCCTCATTGGCGTTTTATTCCCAAAGCCAGCTTGGCAGGCTGAGCCCAAACATCGGGTTTTTGTTGCTGTTAATGGCTGGTTTTGTTACTATTCTGTGCTTTCTGGAAAGTCACTCATACCGCTAGTGTCTGTATGAGGCTTTTGACAGAGCGGGGCTGGCAACACCCGCGAAACAATGTTTGTATATTCCGGGCCCCTATATGGGGTTTTTGTTTTTCTGGAGATTTGATTCTGTCTCCGGGACTTTAGAGACAACTATGGCGATCACCGATCAGGTTGAACAATTGATAGAGGCATCGATAGAAACCCTCGGTTACGAGTTGGTTGGTGTCGAATATATCCAGGGCGGCCCGGATCCCATTCTGCGTATCTATATTGATGCCGAACAAGGCATCAGCATAGAAGACTGTGAGCGTGTCAGCCACCAGGTGAGTGGGATACTGGATGTAGAGGAGCCGATTCGTTCGGCCTATCTGCTGGAAGTTTCCTCGCCCGGCTTTGACAGGCCATTATTCAAGTCACGGGATTTTGAACGGTTCGCCGGCGTTGAAGCAAAAATCACGATGAAACTGCCGGTCAATGGCAGACGTAATTTCAGAGGTGTGCTTCAGGGATTTGAAAACGGTGAAATATTGATTGAAGTGGATGGCGAAGTCTACGCGTTGCCGCTGGCAAAGTTGGGTAAAGCAAGACTCGTTGCCTGAAAAAAGCGTATTATTGTCGGTTAATAAAAGAAAACTGAGTTGGATTAGTTTGCTGCGTAATCCACTGGGGGCGTGATGAATAACAAAGAAATCTTATTGGTGGTCGATGCCATGTCCAACGAAAAGGGCGTGGGCAAGGAAGTCATTTTTCAGGCGATTGAAGCCGCGTTGGCGATGGCGACCCGCAAACGTTATGAGATGGCACTGGATGCGGCTGTCAAAATTGATCGCGTCACCGGCAACTACGAGACTTTCCGTCAGTGGTTAATCGTTGAAGACGAAGAAGAACTGGAATCAGAAGAAACCCAGATCACGCTGACAGAAGCCAAGAAAAAAGACCCGGAAGCAGAAGTAGGCGGCTATATTCAGGAACCGATGGAATCGGTTGAGTTCGGCCGTATCGCAGCACAAACCGCCAAACAGGTTATTGTTCAGAAAGTCCGCGAAGCCGAGCGTGCTCAGGTTGTTGACCAGTATCGTGAAAAAGTCGGTCAGATGATTCACGGCACCGTGAAGCGGGTTGATCGCGGCAACGTGACACTGGATTTAGGCGGCAATGCTGAAGCGTTCCTGCCACGTGAAGAGATGATTCCGCGGGAAAGCTTCCGCGCCGGTGACCGTATCCGCGGTTATCTGAAAGAAATCCGCCCGGAAGGTCGTGGCCCACAATTGATTGTCAGCCGCGTTGCGCCGCAACTCTTGATTGAGCTGTTTACTCTGGAAGTACCGGAAATCAGCGACGGCATGATCGAAATCAAAGGCGCTGCCCGTGACCCGGGTTTGCGTGCCAAGATTGCGGTGGAAGCCAAAGAGTCGCGTATTGATCCGGTCGGTGCCTGTGTCGGCATGCGTGGTTCACGGGTTCAGGCTGTGACCAACGAACTGGCTGGTGAACGCGTCGACATCATTCTCTGGGATGAAGATCCTGCCCGTTTCGCCATCAACGCCATGGCGCCGGCAGAAGTGTTGTCGATTGTTGTTGATGAAGACGCTCACAGCATGGACATCGCAGTAGAGGACGGCCAACTGTCTCAGGCCATTGGTCGCAGTGGTCAGAACGTCAGATTGGCCAGCCAGCTGACCGGTTGGGAACTGAACGTAATGTCAGCTTCAGAAGCCGATCAAAAAGCAGAAAGCGAAATCGGTGAACTGATTCAGGCCTTCATGACCGATCTGGATGTGGACGAGGATGTTGCTCTGATTCTGGCTCAGGAAGGCTTCTCTTCTCTGGAAGAAGTCGCCTATGTGCCGGAGCAGGAAATGCTCGACATTGAAGAGTTTGACGAGGATATCGTTGCCGAACTGCGCTCAAGAGCACGTGACGTCCTGTTGACCCGTGCGATTGCCAGCGAAGAGCAACTGGAATCAGCAGAGCCGTCTCAGGAACTGCTGGATATGGATGGTATGACTCGCGATCTGGCCATGACACTGGCCAGAAACAAAGTAACCACACTGGACGATTTGGCAGAGCTGGCCGTTGATGAACTGGTCGAAATCGGTGGTATGAACGAAGAGCAAGCTGCAGCATTGATCATGAAAGCCAGAGAGTCATGGTTTGCAGACGAAAATACAGATGCAGGGGAGTAACCAATGAGTGACATGAGGGTTAAAGACCTGGCTGGCACAGTCGGAATTACAGCTGAGCGACTAGTAGAACAGCTGAACGAAGCGGGGATTAACGTCTCAGAGCCTGATGATCTGATTACTGAAGAGCAAAAACAGACTTTGCTCAAGTTTCTGCAACAGCGCCATGGCAAGTCAGACGACGAAGCCGCATCGGCACCGAGAAAGATCACTTTGAAGCGTAAATCCGTCAGCGAAATCAAGCTGGGTGGTTCGGCACGTGGCGGCAAAAGCGTCAGTGTTGAAGTCAGAAAAAAACGCACCTACGTTAAACGCAGCGATGCTGAGCAGCCTAGTGCCGCAGCCGAAGATTTGCTCAAGCAAAAAGCGGCTGAAGAACATGCCGCTGAGGTGGCCCGTCAGGAAGAGCAGCGTTTGCAGGAAACCAAACGCAAGCAGGAAGAAGCCGCTCGCCTGAAACAGGAGAAGGATGAACAGGAAGCCGCTGCCGTTGCTGCCGCCATCGAGGCCGAAAACAAAGCCAACGAAGAAGCCCAGCGTGCTGCCGAAGAAGAGCAAAAAGCGCTGGAAGCTGAATCCAAAGCGAAAAAACCTGCTGCCAAAGGCAAGAAGAAAGAAGAAGAACTGACTGCTTCTCAACTGGCACACAGGAAGCTGGAAGAAGCCGACGCCAGACGCCGCGAAGCCAATCTGGCGCGTATCGAGGCTGAAAAAGCGCTGGAAGCCAAGCGTAAAGCTCGTGAGGAAGAAGAAGCACTGGAAAAAGCGCGTGAGGAAGCTAAAGCGGCTGCCGCTGAAGCTCAGGCTAAAGAACAGAAAGCCGCTGCTCGCAAAACCAAGGATGCTGAAGCCAAGCATGAGCGTGGCAAATCTTCTCGCCGTGGTGGACGTCGGGATGATGATGACTTTGAGCGTAAAGAACTGCACGTCAGCGAAGGTAAAGGCGGTCGCCGTAAGAAGAAAAAAGGCGCTGCCGCAGGCCGTGTCGCGGTCAGAGACCAGGAGCACGGTTTCTCCAAACCGACCGCGCCGGTGGTGCGTGAAGTTAACGTGCCAGAGACTATTAATGTTTCTGAGCTGGCACAGCGTATGTCAGTCAAGGCCGGTGAAGTGATTAAAACGCTGATGGGGCTGGGCACCATGGCTACCATCAACCAGGTACTGGATCAGGATACTGCCGTCATCGTGGTTGAAGAAATGGGCCACGTTGCCAAACCTATTCGTGAAAACGAAGTGGAAGAAGCCCTCCAGGTTTCTGAAGAAGAACTGGGCGAAGCGGTTACCCGTGCTCCGGTAGTGACCGTGATGGGGCACGTTGACCATGGTAAAACCTCATTGCTGGATTATATTCGCCGCACCAAAGTGACATCGGGTGAAGCCGGTGGTATCACCCAGCACATTGGTGCTTATCGGGTAGAAACCAGCCGTGGCGAGATTGCTTTCCTGGATACACCGGGCCATGCCGCCTTTACTGAGATGCGTTCACGGGGGGCTAAAGTCACGGATATCGTTGTTCTGGTTGTTGCAGCCGACGATGGTGTTATGCCGCAAACCATTGAAGCGGTACAACACGCTAAAGCGGCGGAGTCTATTGTTATCGTTGCCGTTAACAAAATGGATAAGCCGGAAGCCAATCCGGACCGTGTCAAGCAGGAACTGGCCAACCACGAAGTCATCCCTGAAGACTGGGGTGGTGATGTGCAGTTTGTACCGGTATCAGCACTGACTGGTGAAGGCGTGGAAGACTTGCTGGAGGCTATTTCAATCCAGGCTGAAGTCATGGAGCTGAAAGCACCTGAAAAAGGTCCGGCACATGGTACTGTAATTGAAGCGCGCCTGGATAAAGGCCGCGGTACCGTTGTCACTGTTCTGGTTCAACAGGGTACCCTGAACAAGGGCGATATCGTTGTCGTTGGTCAGGAGTATGGCCGTGTCCGTGCCATGTTCAACGAAAAAGGCGAGCAGGTTGATACTGCCGGCCCATCCACACCGGTAGAGTTACTGGGTCTGTCAGGCACACCGGCTGCCGGTGATGAGTTGCAGGCAGCGCCGGATGACAAAACCGCCCGTGAAATTGCTGACTTCCGCCACACTAAGGCTCGCGAGCAGAAAATGGCACAGCAGCAGGCTGCCAAACTGGACGACATGTTCAACAAGATGGAAGAGGGTGATGTTAAAACCCTTAACGTGGTCATCAAAGGTGACGTTCACGGTTCTGTTGAAGCCGTTAGCCAGGGTCTGCAGAAGCTGTCCACCGATCAGGTTAAAGTACGTGTGGTCGGCTCCGGCGTAGGTGGTATCAATGAAACTGATGCCCAGCTGGCTGCAGCGTCAGACGCGATTCTGATTGGCTTTAATGTGCGTGCTGATAATGCTGCCCGTAAAGTGATTGCCGAGAAAGGACTGGATGTGCAGTACTTCAGCATCATCTACGACCTGCTGGACGTGGTGACCAAGGCAATGACCGGCATGCTGGAACCGGTATTCCGTGACGAGATCATTGGTCTTGCCCGGGTTGATGATGTGTTCCGCTCACCGAAATTTGGTGATATCGCTGGCTGTCTGGTGCTGGAAGGTACCGTTAAACGCAATAACCCGATTCGTGTCCTGCGTGACAACGTGGTGATCTACGAAGGTGAACTGGAATCACTGCGTCGCTTCAAGGATGACGTTAATGAAGTTAATGCCGGTGTCGAATGTGGTATCGGTGTGAAGAACTACAAAGACGTTAAACCGGGCGACCAGATTGAGGTTTACGAGCGGGTTGAGGTCAAACCGACACTATAATGGCAAGAGAATACAGTCGTACAAGTCGTTTTGGTGAAGTCATCATGCGGGAGCTCGCGCTGATGATTCAGCGTGAGATCTCGGATCCACGGGTTGGTATGGCCACGGTCTCACATGTGGATGTTACCGCTGATCTGAAATACGCCAAGGTCTATGTGACCCGCCTGAACGGTTTTGAGTCCGAACAGGACGCAGCCGAATGTATCAAGGGGCTCAACAGCGCTGCCGGTTATCTGCGTAGAGGCCTTGCCGGTCGCGTGCAATTGCGTAATATCCCTGAACTGCAGTTTGTCTATGACAAGAGCCTGGAAAACGGCTTCAGAATGGATGAACTGATTGCAAAAGCCAACGCATCCAATCGTCAGGAAGACGACTGATTATTTAACATCAGCATGGCAAGACGAAATAAAAAAGGCCGCGATATTACCGGTATCGTGGTGGTAGACAAACCGAGCGGCCACAGTTCCAATCATGTTCTGCAACAGGTTAAGCGCCTGTTTGATGCCAGAAAGGCCGGCCACACCGGCAGTCTGGATCCACTGGCGAGCGGTGTTTTGCCGATTTGTCTGGGAGAGGCGACTAAACTATCCGGCTATCTGCTTGATGCGGATAAGGAATATGCCGTCACCTGTAAACTGGGTATCACCACCGACAGCGGCGACGCAGACGGTGAAGTCATCGACGAAAAGCCGGTGCCCGAGTTTGACGAGGCGCAACTGCAACAGATTCTGGACAGCTTTATTGGAGAGTTGGATCAGGTACCGCCAATGTTCTCGGCGCTGAAATATCAGGGGCAGCCATTATATAAGCTGGCACGGCAGGGCAAGGAAGTCGAACGTAAGGCGCGTCGTATCACTATCTATGCGATTGAATTACTGGATTGTAACCAGGACAGCTTTACCTTGTCGGTGCGCTGTAGCAAAGGCACCTATATCCGGACTTTGGTTGAAGATATCAGTCACAAGCTGGGCACCGGTGGCCATGTCACCATGCTGCGCAGAACCAGGGTGGCAGGTTATGGTCTGAGCGATTCAGTCAGCCTGGATCAACTGGCGGAAAGCCGGGAAACAGGGCAGTTGGAAGCGCTGGACGAGCAACTGGAGGCGGCTGAAAATGCTTTGCCTGACTGGCCTGCGATCAATCTCGATGAAGCCGCCAGTAAAACCCTGAGCTTTGGTCAATCGATACAGGTCGAGCAGGATTTTCAATGCGCAAATGTGCGCCTGTTTGATCAGGATGAAAAATTTATGGGCTTGGGCGAAATGTCGCCAGATGGAGTAGTCAAGCCAAAACGTTTATTTGTTGCTGCGGTTTAATGACGTTCTCCTTGTTTAGCAATGAGAAAGTCGGTAAAATTCGCAGCTCTTGAAGGGTTGGCTGTTCTGGTTGAGATCGGCTGGAACAGTTCAGAATTTAACTGCAAGCCATAAGGCTGCACAAAGTTGGAGTATTCAATGTCAATTTCTGCACAGCAAAAGAAAGAAATCATCAGCAAACACGCACGCACCGAGGGTGACACAGGTTCTGCTGAAGTCCAGGTTGCCCTGCTGACTGCACGTATCAACAATCTGTCAGAGCACTTTAAATCAAATGCTCACGATCACCATTCACGTCAGGGTCTGCTGAAAATGGTCAGCAGCCGTCGTAAGATGCTCGATTACCTCAGAAAAACGGATATCGAACGTTACCGTGCCCTGATTGCTGAATTAGGTCTGCGTCGCTAAGTTGAGTCTGGTGACCGATTATATTCAGCCAACCCCCAGCGTCCGTAACAGGCCGGGGTTGATGATATAAGATATGCCCCTGAAGCTGCTGCAGTTTCAGGGGCATATTCGTTTATTAGTTTGTCAGTTTTAATCAGTGCCGGAACAGGTCCGGGGCTGAGAATGAAGAAGATAAGGAAAAAAGAGTGAACTCAGTAAAGAAGACAGTTCAATTCGGTGAGCACCAGCTAAGTCTGGAAACCGGAAAAATTGCCCGTCAGGCCGGCGGTGCCGTTATTGCCAGCCTTGGTGAAACCTCCGTACTGGTGACTGTGGTCGGTAAAAAAGATGTGTCTCCCGGCCAGGATTTTTTTCCTTTAACTGTTAACTATCAGGAGCGGACCTACGCTGCCGGTAAAATCCCGGGTGGCTTTTTCAAACGGGAAGGCCGTCCAAGCGAAAAAGAAACGCTGACTTCGCGCCTGATTGACCGTCCCCTGCGTCCGCTTTTCCCTAAAGGCTTTCTTAACGAAGTTCAGGTGATCGCGACAGTCGTAGCGCTGGACCCGGAAATCGATCCTGATATTCCTGCCATGATTGGTGCTTCTGCTGCACTGGCTATCTCCGGTATTCCTTTCAACGGACCGCTGGGTGCGGCCCGTGTCGGTTATGTTGATGGTCAGTATGTACTGAACCCGGGCAAGGCCCAACTGGATAACAGTGCGCTGGATCTGGTTGTTGCGGGTACCGAAAGTGCCGTTTTGATGGTGGAATCAGAAGCCTCTGAGCTGCCGGAAGAAGTCATGCTGGGCTCCGTTATGTTCGGCCATCAGCAAATGCAGACTGCGATTAATCTGGTCAAGGAACTGCAGGCTGAAGCCGGCAAACCGGCCTGGGACTGGACTGCACCTGAGAAGGACGAAACACTTTACAACACGGTTAAAGCGCAGGCTTACGAAGGCATCAAAGAAGCCTATGCCATCAGTGACAAACTGGCGCGTCTGGATCAACTGAGTAACGTACGTAGTGCTGCCGTCGAAGCCCTGGTTAATGAAGAATCTGAACTGACTGAAGATCAGGTCAAGAATGTCTTTTCCAAATTGGAAAAAGAACTCGTTCGCGGCAAGATCATTGCCGGTGACCCACGTATCGATGGCCGTGACACCAAGAGTGTCCGTCCTATCTTTGTTGAGACCACGCTGCTTCCACGTGTTCACGGCTCAGCCCTGTTCACCCGTGGTGAAACCCAGGCCATGGTCGTCGCTACACTGGGCGCCGAGCGTGATGCCCAGATGATTGATGCGGTCGAAGGTGAATATCGTGACCGTTTCATGCTGCACTATAACTTCCCGCCATACTGTGTCGGTGAAACCGGTTTTGTCGGTTCACCAAAACGTCGTGAAATCGGCCACGGTAAACTGGCCAAGCGTGGTATTGCTGCAGTGATGCCATCTGCTGAAGAATTCCCGTACGTGGTTCGTGTGGTCTCTGAAATCACTGAATCAAACGGTTCTAGTTCTATGGCTTCTGTCTGTGGTACCAGTCTGGCGCTGATGGATGCCGGTGTGCCGATTAAAGCGCCGGTTGCCGGTATTGCCATGGGTCTGATTAAAGAGACCGACGGTTACGCCGTTCTGACTGATATCCTCGGTGACGAAGATCACCTGGGTGATATGGACTTTAAAGTCGCCGGTACTGAAAAAGGTGTCACTGCTCTGCAGATGGATATCAAGATCGAAGGTATCAATGAAGAAATCATGCGTACAGCACTGGCTCAGGCCCGTGACGGTCGCCTGCATATTCTCGATAAGATGAATGCGGTTATTTCTACTCACCGTACCGAGATGTCCAAATTTGCGCCTCGTATCATCACCGTCAAGATCAACGCGGAGAAAATCCGTGATGTCATCGGTAAAGGCGGTGCAACAATTCGTGCGATTACTGAAGAGACTGGTGCCACTATCGATATTCAGGATGATGGCACTGTGATGATCTTCTCTGCAGATTATGATGCCGGTCAGTCAGCCTTGCGTCGTATCGAAGACATCACGGCAGAAGTGGAAGTCGGTAAGATTTACGAAGGCCGCGTTGCCAAACTGATGGACTTCGGCGCTTTTGTCACGATTCTGCCGGGTAAAGATGGTCTGGTTCATATCTCTCAAATCTCTGAAGAGCGTGTTGAGAATGTGGGCGACAAACTGTCAGAAGGCGATATGATCAAAGTCAAAGTACTGGAAGTTGATCGCCAGGGCCGTATCCGTCTGAGTATGAAAGCGGTGAACGAGACTGCTGAAGACTAATCGATACGCTCTAACTAAGCACTAAAAAAGCCCCGGTTGTTCAACCGGGGCTTTTTTTTGCCTGTAAAAAATACCTCAATAACTACAGGTCAGCCACTAACCTTCCTATAAAGTTCCGGATATTCGCTATGAAAGTGTGAAACCCATCACAAAACAAAAAAACTGTTAGTAAATAACTCAATATTTCGTTATTATCGCCAATAAGGGTATCGAATATATCGAATATTCGTATTAATGGAGTAAAAAAATCCTTTATGGAGGGTGGAGAGATGCAAAAAACGAAATTAGCTCAAATAATAACATTAGGTCTAGTTTTATCCTTATCCGTGGGCTGTAGTGGAAGCAGCAGCAAATCCGTCAAAAGCTCCGGCGGTGGGGATATGGTTGATGGCGGTGGTGGTGGCGATACCGGCGGCGGTGGTGGTGATGGCAGTGAAACTTCAGCTAGCGGGGTGGAAACACTGGTCGATGATGGTGGTGGTATCGTATCCAGCACCGGTGAGACGGTTACTTTGCTTGGCGGTACGGTAAGTCAATTGAGCCTCCTGGGTACGGATGAAGTGACTGATGGCGCAGGCGATATAATCAGCAATACCGGTGAGGCTGTGACCAAGCTGGGTGACGGGCTGAGTGATGGTCTCGGCTCACTGAGTGAGAACGATAACGCCATCGGCACGACACTGGCCGGTGTTTCAGGTGCGGTTTCCGAGACGGGTGAAGCAGTCTCTTCAACCGGAACTACAATTGAAAGCCTCAATACCTTGCCTTTATTTGCCCAGGTTGATCAATCAACAGGCCTACTTACTGAGTTGGGCGGGACAGTAGACTCACTGGGTGGCGTTGTGACCGAAACAGGCGACGTGTTGACTGTGACTTTCACACAGGACGATGGTGTCATCAGCGGTCTGACTACCGAACTGACTGCCGTGGTCAGACCACTAGTCACCAATATTGGTGGTACTACCCAAGTCGTGGGTGAAGCATTGGTCGTCGGACCCATCGCAAATAACATACTGACCGAAGTAGGCACGGCTGTAGTGGTACTTGGTAACGATCTTAAAGATGAGAATAACGCCGTACTTGCAGGGGTTGGTGGAACCGTTGAAGGCGTGGGTCAGCTAGTGATCGACACCGGCGGTATTCTATCGGTAAGTGAATCTGGAGAAGGCGAGCTGTTTGACTTGGCAGGCTTACTCGATACAAGTGGCTTACCAGTCATCGGTGGTGAAGACGGAGGATTGTTATCCGGCACTGATGGTGTTGTTGGCACGGTTACTGGCACACTGGACGGCGTCACGGGCGGTGATGGTGGCCTGCTCTCAGGCACTGATGGTGTGATTGGCACGGTTACTGGCACACTGGATGGTGTCACGGGCGGTGAAGATGGCCTGCTCTCAGGCACTGATGGTGTAATTGGCACAGTCACAGATACCGTTGATGGACTGACTGGTGGTGATGAGCTGCTGGGTGGCGTCACGGATACAGTTGACGGCCTGACCGGTGATGATGAGCTGCTGGGCGGCGTCACGGGTACGGTTGACGGCCTGACAGGAGGTGATGACCTGGTTGGTGGTGTGACGGATACCGTTAATAATGTCACCGGTGGCCTGCTTGATTCCGGCAGTGGCGGTAGCGATGACGGCATTGTCGATGAAACTGATGATGCACTGCTGGATCCGCTGTTGGGCGGCATTTTGTAATTATTCACAAGCTTAGTTAATGGTTGGATGCGACATTGAGTGGCTATTCATTACCGAAC
>JABURN010000047.1 GCA_014762585.1 Methylophaga sp. | reverse complement strand
GAAGAGAAAATGGCGCGCCCGACAGGACTTGAACCTGTGACCCTCGGCTTCGGAAACCGATACTCTATCCAGCTGAGCTACGGGCGCGTGATGATGAAAACATCAATCAGAGCGGCAGATTATACGTATTTTGACCACGTTCTGCATCAAAAGATGGGCATTGCCGGGACTGTGCCCGGCAAGCATTTTTAATACTGTGGATTGATTTTCTCCAGTTGCCAGATCTCATTGTTGTATTCCTCCATCGTTCTGTCGGTGGAGAATTTGCCGCTGTTGGCACTGTTGATAATACTCATTGCCAGCCAGCGCTGTTTATCCTCATAGGCTTCTGAGGCGCGCTGCTGAGCGTCGACATAGCTACGGAAATCAGCCACAGTCATCCATGGATCGTGGGGACTGGTGAAAGCAGCAATGACTTCATCGAAACCGCCCGGCTCGAACTGGTTGAAGTGACCCGATTCCAATAAATCGACAACGCGGCGCAGGTCGGCATCGTTATCGATAATAAAGCGGGGGTTGTAGTCTCTTCTGGCCTCTTCCACTTCCGATTCAGTCAGGCCGAACAGGAAGAAATTGTCTTCACCGGCTTCATCACGGATCTCGATATTGGCGCCATCCAGCGTGCCGATGGTGATGGCCCCATTCATCATGAACTTCATGTTACCAGTGCCGGAGGCTTCCTTACCGGCAGTGGAAATCTGCTCAGACAGATCGGCCGCCGGGCAAATGACTTCCATGGCAGAGACCTGGTAGTTGGGCAGGAAAACCACTTTCAGCCAGTCACCGACTTCCTCATCGTTATTGACGATATTGGCGACATTGTTAATGAGTTTGACGATTTGTTTGGCCATCACATAGCCCGGCGCCGCTTTACCGCCAAACAGGACGCAGCGCTTGGTCAGGCCTTCAGTGTCGCCACGTTTTATGCGGTCATAAAGATGAATGACATGCAGTACATTCAGAAGCTGACGCTTGTATTCATGAATCCGTTTGACCTGAATATCAAACATCGCGTCAGGGTTGAAGTCGACGTTGCAGCTTTGTTTTACCAGTGCCGCCAGCCGTTCTTTATTGGCGCGCTTGGCCGCATGCCATTTTTGCTGGAAGGCGCTGTCATGGGCAAAAGGCTCCAGTTTTTTCAGCTCGCTGAGCTCGGTGACCCATTTGTCACCAATGGTGTCGCTGATCAGCTGGCTCAGATCAGGGTTACACCAGGCCAGCCAGCGGCGCTGGGTGATGCCGTTGGTTTTGTTGTTGAATTTCTGTGGCCAGAGCTCATAGAAGTCATGGAACAGACCTTTTGTGAGCAACTCCGAATGCAATGCCGCAACAACGTTGATAGAGAAACTGCCGACGATGGCGAGGTGTGCCATGCGCACCTGTTGCTGAGGACCTTCTTCGATAATCGACATTCTGGCAAGGCGTTCTTTGTCACCGGGCCAGTGGTTGGCGACTTCACGCAGGAAACGGGCATTGATCTCGTAAATGATCTCAAGAATCCGCGGCAAAAGGCGGCCGAACATGTTCACCGGCCAGCGCTCCAGCGCTTCCGGGAGCAAGGTGTGGTTGGTATAAGCCATGGTGCGGGTGGTGATCTCCCAGGCTTCATCCCAGCCCAGTTCATGCTCATCCATCAGCAGGCGCATCAGTTCCGCGACTGCCACTGTAGGGTGAGTATCATTCAGCTGGAAGCAGTTCTTGTCAGCGAAATCGTCAAACTTCTCGCTGTGTGTAGTCACCCAGTAATCAAGAATATCCTGCAGACTGGCGGAAGCCAGGAAATACTGCTGGCGCAGGCGCAGCTCTTTACCGTTTTCGCTGGCATCATTGGGATAAAGCACCATGCTGATATTTTCAGCTTCATTTTTAGCCGCCACGGCATCGGTATAGGAGCCGGCGTTAAAGTCTTCCAGATTGAACTCATCGGTTGCTGCTGCTTTCCACAGGCGCAGTTTGTTGACGGTGCCATTCTGGTAACCCGGAATCGGTAAGTCATAAGGCACAGCCAGCACATCATTAGTCTCTACCCAATAGGCGCGGAGCTCACCATCATGATCGCGGTGGAACTCGGTGTGACCACCGAATTTAACCCGTTGAGTGAATTCAGGCCGTTCCAATTCCCATGGGTTACCGTCGCGCAGCCAGTGATCGGGCTTTTCAACCTGATAGCCATCGACGATTTTCTGCTGGAACATGCCGTACTCATAACGCAGACCATAACCGGTCACCGGCAGTTGCAAAGTGGCACAGCTATCAATGAAACAGGCTGCCAGACGACCCAGGCCGCCGTTTCCAAGGCCGGCATCGTGTTCCATCTCAATCAGCTCTTCAAAGCTCATGCCCAGTTCATTGAGCGCCTTGGCGGTTTCGGTTTCCAGACCAAGGTTCAATGCAGCGTTGCCCATAGCCCGGCCCATCAGAAATTCCATCGACAGGTAATAAGCCTGCTTGCACTGGGCTTCGGCATAAGTGTGTTTGGTATGCTTCATTCGATTGAACAGACGGTCACGCAGGGTCAGAGCCAGGGCGGAATAAAGATAGTGACCAGAGGCACAGCCTTTATCCTGTGCCAGGTGTGTGCCGTAATAACGTTTGAAATCGTTGACCAGATCAGTACTGCTCATGCCCAGTTTAGGGGTGTTGTATAGCTCTGGAGCAGGCGTAGCGGTCAGCGCATAGCGAGGGCTCATAGACAGATCCTTAATTTCAAAATTTATTGTGGGTAGGTGGCAGAAAAGCCGTTCCGGTTAGGCATCGTTACCTGGGGTAATGTGACTGCGTTGAGTTCCACATCAGCTTCAATTATACCATCCTGACTCAGAATATAAGCGCAAAGTGCGTAGATTTCATTACTGTTCAAACTGTATGGAGCAGAGGGTGGCATTGAGCGCCGGATATAGTCAAACAGGGTCGTGGCATAGGGCCAGAAACTGTTGACGGTTTTTTCGGGGTATTCACCGCTGAGCGAGCCAAGCTCTCCAACCAGTGGCATGGCACTGCCGCCAATGGCACCGAAACCGTGGCAGGCAACACAATGCTGTTCAAACAATTGCTTGCCTTGAGCCGCATTACCGGAGCCCGGTGGCAAAGCTTCACCATCGGGGCTGATAGTCAGATTCCATTCGGGCTCATCACTGAGATCAGACGCAGCTTGTCCCAGCGGCTGATACAGTGGCTGCGCAGCCAGGACTGGCAGCACAAACAATAAGGTCAGCGTCAGGCTAATCCGGATAAACATGATAGAGGTAGCCATCTTCGCTGACCTCCCAGCTGATGATCGCGTTGAAGTGAAAAAAGCCGTGGCTGCCGTGGTTCGCCAGTAGTTGTTCACGGCTGGGTTGCACATAGCCGGTCTCATCGGTGGCACGACTCTGCAACATGGCGTATTGGCCCTGCCACTGCCAGGGCAGGCTGAAGCGGGTGAAGGCCTTACTCAATACCGGTTGTTGCAGTTCGGCATCAACCCAGCTGGCGCCACCATCTGAGGAGACTTCCACCCGGGTGATTTTGCCGCGGCCCGACCAGGCCAGGCCGGTCAATTGATAAATACCGGGATTATCTGGCAGCTTCATGCCATGTGAGGGAGAGGTAATCAGCGACTTGGCCTCCATTTCAAAACTGAACTGGCGTGCTGTGCCGTCCGGCATCAAGTCGGTGTACTGGGCCGTTTCATCACGGGTCATCGCCGGTTCATCAGTGAGCCGTAATTGCCGCAGCCATTTGATGTTGGTAATACCTTCCCAGCCCGGCAAAACCAGCCGCAGCGGATAACCATTCTCCGGCCTTAAGCGCTCGCCGTTCTGATACAGCGCCAGGATGGCATCATCCAGCAGTTTTTTCAGCGGAATACTGACATTGAGTGAGGCGCCATCAGCGGCTTCAGCGATAACCCATTTCGCCTTGCTCTGGATGCCGGCTTCCTGCAACAGATATTTCAGCGGTATACCGGTCCACTCAGCGTTTGAAACCAGACCATGAGCGTAACCCGCAGCAGTCTCAATCTGTCGGCTGTGCCAGCTACGGTTACTGTGACCACCGCATTCGACGAAGCAGAGCCGTGATTGCATCGGATAACGTTTGAGCGCCTCTACACTAAAGCTCAGTGGTTTCTCCACCAGGCCATCAATCAGCAGGTTATGCCTCGCCGGGTCGATGTCAGGTACACCGTTATGATGGCGCTCAAAATGAAGGCCATTAGGCGTGATACTGCCCTGCAAGTCATGCAGTGGTGACCAGGACACACCATTGCCCGGCATATCCGGGTTGGCAGAAATCCAGCGAATGATCTTGCTTTCGTAGGGTGAGGGCTGACCGTAGTTGCTGAAGCTGTCACCGGCTTTTGTCATCGACTCAGGCAGGATGTCACGGTAGTCCAAGCCGGACTCAGCGGACAGAACTGGCAGGCTGAAGCCAGCAAAGGCACCACTCAAAGCCGTGTACTGAAGAAATTGTCGACGGCTTTCGAGAGGTGCTTTTTTCATTGTGGCTTACTCTTGAGCGATGACGGTGTCGACTTCAAACCACTGATCGAGTTTGCTCACAGCCTCATCACGACCACTTTTGTTGAGTGATGAGAATAATTGCACCGTGGCTGCCAGTTCTTGCTCTCGTAGTGTTTTCTGCACATCGAGCATGACTGCCTTGGCGGCGCCGTGTTTGAGTTTGTCTGATTTGGTGAGCAGAATATGAACCGGTAGCTGAGCCTGATTGGCCCAGGTCAGCATCTGCAAGTCAAAATCTCTTAATGGATGACGGATATCCATCATCAGCATCAGGCCACGCAGGGATTGGCGCGTTTCCAGATATTGGGCCAGTGTGGCCTGCCATTTTTGCTTCATTGCTTCCGGGACTTTGGCATAACCATAGCCGGGAAGATCCACCAAAGCGCGCTGTTCATCCAGATGAAAGAAGTTGATCATCTGGGTACGGCCCGGCGTTTTACTGGTTCGTGCCAAAGAGCGGATACCGGTAATCGTATTGATAGCGCTGGATTTGCCGGCATTGGAGCGTCCGGCGAAGGCGACTTCGAAACCATCGTCCCCGGGCAACTGGGACAGTTTGGTCGCGCTACCGCTATAATAGGCGTTTCGGTATAGCTGTGACATGGAACCATTCTGGGTGAAAAAAAATCCTAACAAGAGTAGCATACCCAAAGTTTTAATGATGCAAGCGCTTAGTTTTCAGGTAGAGAAGATGAAAAGAATGTTGATGGCCGCTGTGCTGGGCATGGCGATGAGTACGACTCCTTTTGTATGGGCTGCCGGTAATGTGTCGGCAGGTAAAGAAAAAGCCGCGGTATGTGCCGCCTGTCACAGCACGGATGGCAACAGTTTGTCAGATGCTTTCCCCAAGCTGGCAGGACAGCATGAAGGCTATATCATCAAACAGTTGATGGATTATAAAAACGGCGATCGTCAGAATGCGCTGATGGCACCGATGGCTGCCAACCTGTCAGAGCAGGACATGGCGGATTTGGCCGCTTATTTCTCCAGCCAGAAAACAGCACCGGGTGCTGTTACTGAAGAGATGGTGGCCTTGGGTGAACAGATTTATCGCGCGGGCAATAAAGAAAGTGGCGTACCCGCCTGTATGGCGTGTCACGGTCCTAACGGCAGCGGTGTCCCTGCCGCCAACTGGCCGAAACTGGCTTCACAATACAGTGCCTATGTCGAAACCCAGCTGCATGCCTTTGCCAAAGGCGAGCGCGCCAACGACCCCAATGGCATGATGCGTGATATCGCCAGCAAAATGACCGAACAAGAAATCAAGGCCGTTTCAGCCTACGTTTTCGGTCTTAAACCCTAAGTAAACAGAATCGCTGACTGCACGTTTTTCACGTGCAGTCAGGCTGAATTCAGGTCTGACCTGAAACAGGGGCTTCCCGATGTCACAATCCAAGGACGCGCAACTGCCGCATCGTTCCTTTGCCTGGCGTGTATTCCACTTCCTGGGCAGTATGGAATTTGCTATTACCATGCTGATCACACTGGCGATAGCTTCGGTTATCGGCACGGTACTGCAACAAAATCAGCCTTACCCCGACTATGTCATCAAGTTCGGTCCATACTGGTTTGAAGTGTTTGAAGCGCTGGGACTCTACGATGTCTACAGTGCGCTATGGTTTCTGGCGATATTGACCTTGCTGGTGGTCTCCACCACCGTCTGTGTGATTCGCCATACACCGTCTATGTTCAAGGACATGTTCAACCTGAGAACCAATGTCCAGCATAAATCGCTGCGTAGCATGCATCACCATGCGCACTGGCATCAGCCGGGAACGCTGTCAGACAATACAAATTTAATCCGTGACAGGCTCGCAAGCCAGGGTTTCCGTACCCGTATCACCGAAAAAGGCGATGAGCGTCTGGTTTCTGCCATGCGCGGCGGTATGAACCGGCTCGGTTATATCCTGACCCACGTGGCGATTATCGTGATTTGTGTCGGCGGTTTGATGGACAGTAATCTGCCGCTCAAAATCGCCGAATGGCAGGGCCGTCTGGAAATTGAAACCCGTAACCTGCCATTGAGTCAGATCCCCAAAGAAAGTCGTCTTGCAGTCGGTCCACAGGCATTCCGTGGCAGTGTCAGCATCCCGGAAGGCCGTGCTGCCAGTGTGGCTTATCTGCCCATGCGTGACGGTTACCTGGTGCAGAATCTGCCTTTTACCATTGAGGTGAAAGAGTTCCGCATCGAACATTACCCAACCGGTCAGCCCAAGTCTTTTGAATCGGATCTGGTGATTTACGATACCGATCTTGAAAAGCCTCTGGAACAGACCATTGCGGTGAATCACCCCCTGATTCACAAAGGCTATGCGATTTATCAGGCCAGTTTTGGCGATGGAGGCTCAGAACTGACTATCAACGCCTGGCCATTGTTTGCCGGCCAGTCAGAGCCTGCTGAACTTGAAACCAAAGTCTTTGAAACCCGTCAAATGTTGTGGGGTGACAGGGAGATGCAACTGGAAGTCACCGGTTTCAGGCCGTTCAATATCAACCCCGACCCGACCGAAGACGACCCCAAAAACGTTCGTAACTTCGGCCCCAGCATTCAGTTCAAACTGCGCCGTGAAACCGGTGAAGCGCTGGAGTTTGAAAACTACATGTACCCGGTGGAACGCGATGGCCGTGACTTCCTGCTGAGCGGCGTGCGCGGCAGTCCTTCAGAGGAGTTTGCCTATCTCTATCTGCCAGCCGATGAACACGGCACTGTCGAGGGATTCATCCAGTTCCTGCATGCCCTGCATGACGATGACAGTGTCGCGGAAGTTGCGGCGGAGATGAAAGATGAAACCCTGGTCAGTCTGCAAAGTGAACAGGACAGCGTGCTGGGCGACAGCCTGCAGCGTACCCTTGAAACCTTGATGGCGATGTTCGTCCGCGGTGGCTTTGATGAGGTTCGTGACTTCATCGAACAGAGCCTGCCGGAAGCCGAGCGGGAAACCTTGGCCCCGGCTTATCTTGCAATGCTTCGTGAAATGCTGGGACGCATCTATTTCAACAGCCTGGACTTGGGAGCGGAAGCGACTGTTTCAGAAGCGCAATTGCTGTTTTTGCAGGATGCTATCGATGCAGTGGGCACGTTGCCACGTTATGGCTCACCGGTTTATCTGTCGCTGGTCGACTATAACCATATTGAGTCTACCGGTCTGCAGATCGCCCGTTCGCCGGGTAAGAATGTGGTTTACCTGGGCTGTGCTTTCCTGATTGCCGGCGTGTTCCTGCTGTTTTATCTGCCACAGAGACGTTTCTGGGCCTGGCTTAGCCGTGATGGTGAACAGACCCGGATTGATCTGGCCGGTATGACCAATCGCAACCCCCGCGAATTCGATGATTATTTCGAAAAAATTCATTCGCAATTGCACTCATCAGAGCGGAACTCTGCTGCTGACTGATGTTCTTAGGTTCTAAACATGCGACAGCGCATTACGAGACGAATATGAGCACACAACTTTCTACTCTTGATTCAGACAAAACCAGCCTGACTGCCTGGATTTGGCGGCTGTTGATGGCGCTGTCGGCTGTTGGTCTGATTGCTTTTTACAGCGACATTCTCGACGGTTATGAAGTCAGCATTATCATTCTGACTGCAATCGGTATGGCCTGGCTGGGGCAGGGCTGGCCCGGCTATCGCTGGCACACCGTTGCTGTCGCAGTATTCAGTCTGATTGCCGTCTCCATTTACGGCAGTGAACTGGGCCGCGCTGATACCAGCTTCTGGCTCAACTATCTGCTCGCCAGTCAGTCTGCCTTTATGTGGATGAGTGCCTTGTTTGTGATGGCGACAGTGACTTACTTCGGCGGGCTGATTTTTCATTCTGAATTCACTGAGAAGGTGGCCAGTTTCCTGACCTGGGCCGCCACCACCATGGGCATGATTGGTCTTATGGTTCGCTGGCGTGAGTCTTATCTGCTGGGGGCGGATATCGGCCATATTCCGGTCAGCAACCTCTATGAAGTGTTTATTCTGTTTGCCGTGGTTACGGCTCTGCTCTACCTGTTCTACGAACGTCGTTATCAGACCCGCAGCTTGGGTGGCTTTGTGCTGTTGGTGATCAGTGCGGCGGTTGCTTTCCAGCTCTGGTACACATTTGACCGGCAGGCGCATGAAATCGAACCTTTGGTACCGGCCCTGCAGAGCTACTGGATGAAAATCCATGTGCCGGCCAATTTCATTGGTTATGGCGCTTTTGCGATGGCGGCGATGATTGGCGTGGCTTATTTACTGGTGGACAGACAGACAGGTAAAGCCTCAGTGAGCCGCTGGGTTCAGAAAATGCCGTCGCTGGCATTGATGGATGACCTGATGTACAAAACTATCGCGCTGGGTTTTGCTTTTTTCACGCTGGCAACGATTTTGGGGGCTTTGTGGGCCGCCGAAGCCTGGGGCGGATACTGGTCATGGGATCCAAAAGAAACCTGGGCACTGATTGTCTGGTTGAATTACGCCGCCTGGCTGCACATGCGCATGACTAAGGGCTGGCATGGCGGTCCGATGGCCTGGTGGGCCATTGTGGGCCTGTTTGTGACCCTGTTTGCCTTCCTGGGCGTCAATATGTTTTTATCCGGGTTGCACTCTTACGGTACGCTTTAAACGAAAGGATATGAAGATGACTAAATTGTTTTCAACGCTGGCCGCCGGCCTGCTGGCTGGTCTGGTTTCTGCCTCTGCCTGGGCGGTGCCCATGTCATATGTGGAAGGCACGCATTATTTCCCTACGGCAGAGAAAATGGCGACCACGGATGCAGAGAAAATTGTGGTGGTGGAAATGTTCTCCTACACATGCCCGCACTGCTTTGCTCTGGAACCGGAAATTGAGGCCTGGAAGAAAACCCTTTCGGATGATGTGAAGTTCGTAAAGGTGCCGGCCATTTTCCGTGACAGCTGGCTGGAACTCGCGCGTGTTTATTACGCAGCTGAAGCCACCGGTGATCTGGAGATGCTGCATTCCAAGCTGTTTAACGCGATTCATGTCGAAAAACGTCGTCTGAGCACCGAAGATCAGTTGCTGGATTTTGTTGAAGAACAGGGTATTGACCGTGAAGCCTTCGCCAAGACAATGAATTCCTTCAGCGTTAAAGGTAAAGTCAAAAACGCGCTGATTATGAGCCGTACCTCCGGTATTACCGGCGTACCTGCCTTTATTGTCGAGGGAGAGTACCGCACCAACGCCAGTAGCGCCGGTGGCAGTGAACAGCTGTTTGAAGTGGTGGATATGCTGATTGAACAGTCGCGATAACTCGCAACTTATTCAATGAAAAAAGCCCGGTTTGACCGGGCTTTTTTTTACAGTGCGGCCGGTAGTGGCTCCTCTACCGGTGGTGCTTCGATCGTAGGCACGGCAGCATCATCATGATGCAGCAGAATATCGAGATAACGACGGATGTTCTGCACATAACGAACAGGTTCACTGCCTCGGGCATAACCGTATCGGGTTTGGGTAAACCATTTCTGTTTTGACAATAATGGCAGGTGCTCGCGCACATCGGTCCATAAATCAGGATCTTTGCCCTGGATTTCGGTTAATACCCGCGCATCTTCCAGGTGACCCATGCCGATATTGTAGGCCGCCAGTGCGAACCAGATACGGTCGGGGGGCTGAATACCGTCAGGCAGACGCTCATAGATGGATGCCAGGTAACCCGCGCCGGCAAAAATGCTCTGTTCCGGATCTTCCCGGTCAGTGACCTCCATTTCTTTGGCGGTCGCACGGGTCAGCATCATCAATCCTTTCACCCCGGTACTGGAAACGGCTTCCGGGTTCCAGTGTGATTCCTGATAGGACATGGCTGCCAGCAGATGCCAGTCAAAACCAAACTGCTCGCCGGCCTGCTGGAACATATCTTTGTAGCGCGGCAGGTGGGTCTGAATACGACGATGCACTGCACGGGTGTCAACGTAATCAAAACGGCGTATATGGCCGTAATATTTCTCAATCAGCTTATCCAGCTCGCCGGAGGCCTCCATCTCGTGGAAAAAGTCGAGTACTTCCAGGTAAAGAGAGTCGTCGTCTGACAATGGCATTGCCCAGCCCAGGGGTTGCGGCTCGGAGATGTCAAAGGCGACGCGTAATTCCGGAAACAGGCTCTGATTGGCCGACATTTCATTGGAGTCGACCACGGTATAGTCGATGAGCTCAAGCTGCACCAGTTCCAGCAGGCCGCTGTTATCCAGTTCCTGATTCTCGCGCCAGTCCAGTTCCGGAATCTCTTCCTGCAGCGACTGTAATTGCTCAACATGACTGCTGTCGGCAACCACCTCCAGCTGACCGTCAGTAATATCAGTGATATCGTCGGGTTTGCCAGTGCCGTGTTTATACACCAGTTGCTGCGTGACCTCATGGTAAACCGGTCCGAAACGGAGTTGGCTTTTACGCTGTTCAGTCACGGTGAGACCGGCTGCGGCGATATCGGCCCTGCCTTCCTCGATCAGCCTCAGTACGTTGCCCAGGTTCTCTGGCACGATGATTTTGAGTTCCACCCCCAGCCGCTCGGCAAAACGCTGCGCCAGTTCGTACTCAAACCCTGCCAGTGTGTCGCCTTTGACATAGTAGCTGGTCAGGCTGTATCGACTCAGAACTCGCAACTCACCGCGGTCCTGGATTTCCTGAAGGTGAGGTTGGGCTTCACTGCAGGCCGCAGTCATGCAGATGGCCAGCAGAAAAATGATTAGGCGTTTCAAGCAACATCCTCTTAACACAAACGTCATAATTATCGCTTGTTATCGACCTCATTGCACCCGACAGAGTTTTTGTGCAGCCCTAATAGCGCTGTTTTTATTGGCAAAATGTATAAAAGCATTATAATTCACGCTTTTTTTATGTGGATATAAACCCGATGAATGCGCC
>JABURN010000156.1 GCA_014762585.1 Methylophaga sp. | reverse complement strand
TGGGTGTTTACTATCAGGAATTACTTGAGATCGTCATCAAACGGCTCTCAGCCATGATAGAGCCGGTGATGATTCTGGCTATCGGTGTGATGGTGGGCTTTGTCTACTTCGCTTTTTTCCAGGCCTTGTTTGCGTTGGCAGGCAGGTAGGAGATGAATATGAATATAACTATTACGAGTCTGTTGGGGATAAGCCTTCTTATGCCCTGGGCGCATGTTGCTGCTAACGAGGAAAGTCCGGCCGAGACTGCCACTTTTATTCGGGATCCATTCAGCCCCAGCCGCTTGATGTATGAGCAGGCCGGTACTATAAGCAATATTGATTCCGATGCGTTTGGTTTTCGACCTGCTCCTGAAGATGTCGATATCAAAATACCGCAAATGCGCCTCAGAGGATTTGTCACACCTGAAGGGGCCAAGGAACAGTTAGCATTACTTGAGATCACAGGGAAAGGCGTTTACATGGTCAGGGAAGGCGACGAGATAAACATTGACCCTCGGCAACCTGCCAATGCTATTCGTATTTCCGAAATTTCCCGCCTGAGTATCACCATTGAGACCGGCACTTTGGGCCGCATACGCGTTTTAAGATGAGTCATATGAAATCAATAAAAATAAGCTTGTTTGTGGCAATGTTGATGGCTACTGGTGTGGCCTCGGCAGGTATGCAGATACCCAGTGATCAAAACCAGTCAGTTACTGCCGAGCGATCGCCGGTCTTAGCAGCGAGACCAACATTACAGAGCCTTGATGATACAACGCGTATCAGAGAGGTCGAGTTTACTGGCAGCAATATCAGCGATGTGGTCAGGACCCTGTCTGAGTTGAGTCGTCAGAACATTATCGCGACACCGGAAGCGGCTCAGAAGCAGGTCACCATTCATCTTAAGAATGTGACCGTGCTTGATGCAGTCAAGTCCATCAGTCGTATCAGTGACCTCTGGTATC
Organism: Methylophaga sp.; assembly: GCA_014762585.1. GTDB lineage: Bacteria > Pseudomonadota > Gammaproteobacteria > Nitrosococcales > Methylophagaceae > Methylophaga. The sequence continues at coordinate 10,549 of JABURN010000156.1, read as the reverse complement.
GCTATGATGAGGATACTGACACGTTCCGTATCATGACACGCGAGCAATACAGCAAGGATTTGATTGTTCGTGAGAGTGAAAACATTGAAATTTTCCGTCTGCTCAATGCCAATGTGCTGATTATTGCCCAGGCAATTGAAGATCTGTTTGGACAGCGTGTGATCCTCTCCTATGGTTTGCCGCCTGCATCTAACAGCTTTGGGAATGGTAGCGGTACAGGTGCCAGTGGCTTGAATCGTGGCGGCGGTTTCAGCAGTGTGCGTGGGGGCAACAGCACAGTCAGAAACACACGATCCAACCGCAGTAGTTTTGGCGGCAGTCGGGGGGGAAGAGGTGTCTTTGGTCAGAATAACCTGGCCCAGTCGGGCGCCCAGCTTGATAGTGAAGAACTGACTGTGGATCAAATTGAACAGATTGCGAGTGCCATTGAGCAATCCGGCAGTAGAAATGTCAGTCAGGAAGCCCTGCAACAGGCAACGGTACAGTCACAGCCTATCTATGTCACGGTCAATAACGAGCACAACATGCTGGTGGTACGCTCCGATGATAAATCAGTGCTCACCGGTATCAGGCAACTCATCGACAGGATGGATATTCCTGTTCCACAAGTGATGCTGGAAATGCGGATTCTGAGCGTGATCCTGGGTGAGGATTTCAACTCCATTTTTAATTTCAGCATTCAGCCCAGTGGTGCCAACGAATCTCAGCAACCCACCTTACTGGGTAACAATGCGCTGCTGAATAACGGGACGCTGGTGTATGAGTTCTTGAACAGCCGCTTGCGCGCTAATCTGCAGTTCCTGGAGGAAAACAACCGTATTCGTGTGCTCTCTAATCCAATGATCGTGGCCTCAAATCATCGTCAGGCGGAACTGTTTATTGGTGAAGAGACTTTGCTGACCGAGGGCTTTGATTTTTTCCCGGCCATTATCGACAACGGCGTGGTGGTGCAGCCCTCCTATGTACAGGCCATTATCAACCGTGAGGATATCGGTATCACATTACGGATTACTCCCAGGATTAATGGCGATGAAACGGTAGAGCTGTTCATAGAACAGGAAAACTCCACGGTCAACCCGGGAGGAGGTACCGTGCCGATCACCGATGGTAACGGCTCGGTACAGAACCTACCGGTTGATACAGTTGATACAGCGAGACTGACTGGGACTGTCATGGCAAAAGACGGCCTGACCGTCGCGGTAGGTGGTCTTATCAGAACCAGCATGAACAAAAACGAACGCAAAGTACCGGTATTGAGTGAAATTCCTGTTCTGGGCAAGGTTTTCAGGTCAACATCAGAGAGTGAAGAAGAAACCGAAACAGTACTCCTCATCACACCGCGTGTGATGAATGTGCCTGAAGAAAGTGAAGACCTCCGCACGACGGAAAACCGCTTCTATCGTGACTACAATCAGAAGCATCCTAAGACGCAGGAGTTTGATAACAAATTTATCAATGTAGACAAGGTAGCCGAAGAGAGTGAGATTATCCCTCAGCCCTATCAAGCCGAAACGTTCCTGGATATGACCAACTATGCGGCACAAAAAATCAGAACACCCGATGTGCAGCGTGCTGAAGACAGCGCTTATGAATCACTGAGGGTCATTCCGATTGCAGCGGGTTTGTTCTCTGACCCGGCTATCAAGACAGTACCGCTTGAGAGCTGGCGTAGACACAATGTATATGTCACCGCTGTCTCGCTGTTTAACCGCTCCGATAAGGTCGTTGAACTCAAACCAGAGGAAATCAATGGTAGCTGGCTGTCTTCGGCGATGGACAGCGGCAGATTAGCACCAGTTGGCAGCGATGATGCCTCATCCATGATCTATCTGGTTTCAGACAAGCCATTTGAGGATATGATGTCGGATATTAATGGCTTCAGGTAGTTTTCAATGAGTTTAAGAGGGCTGATCAACGCCAGGATTGTGCTGTCTGTTGTCTTGATTCTCATTATCGGTGGCCTGATGGCCATCTGGCAGGCGCGGCAGTCAGTGCAAAAAGAGATTAATTCTTCTTTCAATCTGGCTTTGCAGATGATTGATCTCAGCTTCAGTTATCCTGCCAATCGTATGCTTAGCGAGCAGCACTGGATGCGTCAGCTCAGCACGATTCAGCAAACACGGCACATTCATATCAGCCTGGTCAATGATGATGGAAGTGAGAGTCTCTGGCTGACGGAGGAGCTAGAGCAAGAAGAGGAAGAAATGCCGCCCTCCTGGTTCAAACTGGCAGTCACAACCGATTATCCGTCGGCGAGTTATGACATTCGCTTGATGGATGGCAGCACTAAAACCATTTTGATTCGTGCCGACCCCATCGATGAAATTGCTGAAGCCTGGAGTGAATCATTGGCTTTCTTCTGGTCGATTGTGCTGATGATGACGGTGATATTTATCGCCATTAACCTTGTTTTCCAGTCCATGCTGAGGAGTGTGCACGCGATTCTGGCTGGACTCAGGCGGGTTGAGAGTGGTGAGTACGGCAAGAAATTACCCAGCTTTAAAATCAGTGAGTTCGATGCGATTGCGGCGGAGGTCAACAATTTATCGGAAGCGCTGAATATTGCCAGACAGAACAACCAGGCTTTGGCCCGCCACACCATGCATATACAGGAAAATGAGCGCCAGACCATGTCGCGTGAACTGCATGACGAGATGGGACAGTCGCTGACGGCAGTAAAGGCAATGGCGGTTGCGACCAAGCAGCCTCAGGCCAGGATCAACGACATCGCTGACTCCATCATTGATATCTGTAATCATCTTGCCGTTGTGGTGAGATCGATGATGCGCACCCTGCATCCGCTCAGTCTGAGTGATCTGGGACTCATAGCCACCCTCACCGATCTAGTTACGGAATGGCAACGACGCCATCCCGCATTGGAAATAGAGCTTAATTATGACGAGGCTATCGACTGGCTGGATGAAGAGGTGGCCATTCATGTCTATCGCATTGTTCAGGAGTGTTTGACCAACGTTGTCCGTCATGCACAGGCGTCTAAAGCGACGGTCTCTGTCAGACGTCATCTCATCAGAGGCGAAGAGCAGGTCCTTATTCGGGTTGAAGATGATGGTATTGGCGGAGTGAGTGAGGGTGAGGGCTTTGGTGTGTTGGGCATGCGTGAGCGCGTTGAGAGCATGGGCGGGCAATTCAATTTTGAGTCAAACCCTGGACATGGCGTGAGAGTCAGGGCCTGGATGCCGTTCATTGAGAAAGAGAATGATAAATAACAAAATAAGCGTTTTGCTGGTGGATGACCATGAAGTTGTCCGGGCCGGTTTTAGAATTTTACTGTCATCACAGCCGTTTATCGGTGACATCATGGATGTTAACCGCGGTGAGCTGGTAGGACAGGAGTATGAACGCCTGCAGCCCGATGTTGTGGTAATGGATTTGTCGATGCCCGGTATCGGCGGCTTGGAAACGATCCGGCGACTGCACAAACAGGATGATAAAGCCGTGGTGCTGGTTTACAGCATTCATGATGAAGCGATTTATGTCGAAAGAGCGCTTCAGGCCGGCGCCAAGGGCTATGTCAGCAAAAACAGTGCGGCGGAAGTCTTGGCTGAGGCGGTAAAAACTGTTGCTGAGGGTAAGCAGTACATTGAGCAGAAGCTGCTGCCGGAAGTCGATGATGTGCGGCATATGGATATTGAACATTATCGCGAAGTGGTGGATTTATTATCGCCGCGTGAGTTTGATGTGTTCTGTCGTCTGGCCAAGGGCATGACAGCCCATGCAGTGGCGGAGGATCTGCATCTTGGTTACAAAACAGTGGCGAACTACAACACCCAGATCAAGAGCAAGCTCAAAGTAAATACGGCGGCTGAACTGGCTAATATTGCCGTTGTGTTGGGGCTGATTAAACCCTGAGTTAAATTCTCTAACTGATTGATCTTGATGCAGATCAATATCAATCAAAAAATCTTAACAAACCTCTTGAAAAGCATTACCGGCGGACACATTATTTTAATCAGAAAGACATGTCTCTCTGATTAACTTGATGTTTTTTGGAGGTTTATTATGGCAATTCAACGTTACAGACCCCTCAGCCTGCTGGATGAACTGCAGCGGGAAATGAGTACCTTGTTTAATGCGCCGGCTGTTGAGAGCAGCTTTAACAGCGAGGAGTGGAGTCCTGCAGTCGATATCAGTGAAGATCAGGATAAATTCACGATTCATGCTGACTTGCCCGGAGTGAAATCCGAAGATATTGAAGTCACGGCTGAGAACGGCATATTAACGATCAAAGGCCAACGCCAGGGTCATAAAGAAGAAGAGAAAGACAATTACCGCCGGGTGGAACGTTTCAGTGGCAGCTTTATCCGTCGTTTCACGCTGCCGGAAAGAGCGGATCTTGAGCATATCGCAGCAAAAACACGGGATGGGGTATTGGAACTGACCATACCCAAATCGGCTGAAGCGAAACCCAGACGGATAGAAGTCAAAGTCGACCAGTAAATGAAAAGCCCGGCAATGGTCTATTGCCGGGCTTTATTCATTCAACTGTGGATGCGGTCAGCCATTTTAGCCATAGCCCTTGCTACCTCAATGGTTTAGAGGTTTATACTGAAGTGAATTTGACACTTCGACAGGGAGCCGCGGCAGATGACTGATAATCAAAACCAGGAGCCCATCTACATTCCCCATGCCGGTACTGCATTACTGGGCACTTCGCTGCTCAATAAAGGAACCGCTTTCAGTGAACAGGAGCGGCGGGATTTTAATCTCACCGGTTTGATTCCACATCATTTTGAAACGATAGAAGAGCAGGCTGAACGCGCCTATCTGCAATACTCCAGCTTTGATAGTGCCATTAACAAGCACATCTACCTGCGTATGGTGCAGGATACCAACGAGACGCTGTTTTATTATCTAGTCGAACAGCACCTGCAGGAAATGATGCCGGTGATTTACACACCGACGGTGGGCGAAGCCTGTGAGAAGTTTTCACAAATCTACCGGCGTGCCCGTGGTTTGTTCATCGCTTATCCGGATCGTTACCGCATTGATGAGATTCTGCACAATGCCACCAAGCGCCACGTCAAAGTGATTGTGGTGACGGATGGCAGCCGGATACTGGGGCTGGGTGATCAGGGTGTCGGCGGCATGGGCATTCCGATCGGCAAGCTCTCTTTATATACCGCCTGTGCGGGTATCAGTCCGGCCTATACCCTGCCAGTGATGCTTGATGTTGGCACTGATAATGAAACCCTGCTGAATAATCCGATGTACATCGGCTGGCCGCATCACCGGATTAATGATGAGCAATACGATGAATTTATTGAACTGTTTATCGATGCCATCGAGCGACGCTGGCCGGGCGTGTTATTACAGTTCGAGGATTTTGAACAGCGAAAGGCGCTACCGTTACTGGAACGCTATCAGGATCAGATTTGCTGTTTCAATGATGATATTCAGGGAACCGCATCGATAGCGGTTGGCTCGCTGTTGGCAGCCTGTCGTTTCAAGCAGCAGAAACTGTCGGAACAGCGCATTGTGTTTGCCGGGGCCGGCTCAGCGGGTTGCGGTATTGCCGAGCAATTAGTCGCCCAGATGTGTCGAGAAGGACTCACTGAGGAAGCGGCAAGAACCCGAATTTTCATGGTCGATAAAGCCGGACTGCTAACCCGATCAATGAAAGGCTTGTATGACTTCCAGTCTCGTCTGGCTCAGTTTGATAACGCGATTAGTCACTGGGAAATAGAGTCAGACTTTATCAGTCTTGAGCAGGTGGTGGAGAATGCCAGACCAACAATCTTAATCGGCGTTTCAGGCCAGCCAGGTTTGTTCAGCGAAAGCCTGATTAAAACCATGCAGCAGCATTGTGAGATGCCGGTCATTTTTCCTTTGAGTAACCCATCCAGCCGGGTCGAGGCATTGCCTGAGGATCTGATTCGCTGGACCGGCGGCAAGGCGATTATCGCGACCGGTAGTCCTTTTGAGCCGGTTGAATATGAGGGCAGGAAGTTTGTTATTTCTCAATGTAATAACAGCTATATTTTCCCTGGTATCGGCCTGGCTGTTGTGGCCGGAGGTATTTCTCGTGTCACTAATGAAATGATGATGGCAGCAAGTGAAGTATTGGCTGAGAATTCACCCTTATCAACAGATAACACCAGTGCCTTGTTACCGCCACTCAGTGCGGTTCGCGAGTTGAGTAAAGCCATTGCTCACGCCGTTATTAACGTCGCGCAGGAGCAGGGCCTGGCTGCAGAAGCAACACAGGAAGCCGTTTATGCGGCAGTGGAGTCGAATGTCTGGCATGCAGGCTACCGGGCGTATCGGCGGGTCAGTATTTAGAGAAAACTTTCCTGTATACCTTCTGTCTTCAATTAGGCGTTATAGGAAAAATTCCTAAATAGTCCTGTCACTGCTATACTCTGTCTACGAGTTTGATCATTGCTCTTGTGGGTAGAGACTGATCGTTTTTGGATCATTCACCTTTAAACGGAGCCTTAAATGACTAATTCTATTCTTAAAATTCTTCCCGCCGCGATCGCTTTAAGCCTGTCACCCGCCGTATTTGCTGATCATGATAATTATGATCTGGACGATGTACGCGACTGGAATATTGTAAAAATCGAAACCTGTCTGGATGCGGCACTGGATACCATTCCCGGTAATGCCCGCAAAGTCGAACTGAAAATGGAAGGTGACGATCCGGTCTATGAGTTCGATATTGAAGCGGAAGCTGATGGCAACTTCTATAACGTCGAATGTAATGCTGAAGAAGGCTTTGTCACTGAAATCGAACGTGAAGTCGATGCTAACGACCCGGCATTCAAAAAACTGGCTAAAATTTCAGAAGCGGAAGCGCGTGAAACGGCATTGATGTTCCATCCGGGTGAAGTCGTTGCATCTGAAATGGAAGTCGGTCTCGACGGTGATGCCACCTATGAATTTGATATTCAGAGCGTTCATGGCTATGAAGTCAAAGTCGATGTGGATGCTGCCACCGGTAAAATCGAAGAAGCCAATATCGAGCTTTACGAAATCGGGATGGAAAAAGAATAAAACATTCTGATCCACCTCAAACAAAAAAGCCGCTGTGATGACAGCGGCTTTTTTTATGGGCAGGTGTTCGTTGGAATGCTAGGCGCCGAGTGCCTGAACCTGCTGCTCCAGTTGTTGATAGGCCTGCTGCATCTCTTCCAGCTTTTCGCGCTCTTTGGCCACAACTTCAGCTGGTGCCTTGGCGACATAGTTTTCGTTCGCCAGCTTGCCGGAGGATTGCTTGATGACCTTGTCGAGCTTGCTCATTTCCTTGTTTAGACGAGCAATCTCGGCGTCTTTGTCGATCAGGCCTTCCAGTGGAATCAGGATTTCCATTTTGCCCACCAGCGCGGTGGCAGCGGCCGGGGCTTCACCATCCAGTAAGTCAATGGATTCCAGGTTGGCAAGACGACTCAGGAAGTTACGGTTGTTTTCCAGTCGGGTCTTATCCTCAGCCTGGGCATCTTTGAGCAATACCGGCAGTTGTTTTTTCGGTGCGATATTCATCTGTGAGCGAATTGAACGCACCCCGGTAATGAACTGCATCACCCATTCCATCTCGGCAACGGCAGCCTCATCGATCTTGTTATCGTCAGCCACTGGGTAGGCTTGGCGCATGATTGATTCACCTTCCACACCGGCCAGAGGCGCAATAGTCTGCCAGATTTCCTCGGTGATGAACGGCATGAACGGATGAGTCAGTCTCAAGGTGGCTTCCAGCACCCGGACCAATGTGCGACGGGTACCGCGTTTGGCTGCTTCTGAAGCGGTGTCAGAAGTCAGTACCGGCTTTGACAGCTCCAGATACCAGTCGCAGTAGTTATTCCAGATAAACTCGTAAATGCCCTGCGCAGCCAGGTCAAAACGATAGCTGTCCAGCGCTCGGGTGACGTCTTTTTCCGTGCTCTGCAGCTTGGAGATAATCCAGCGATCGGCCAGACTCAGTTCGACATCACTGTTATCGATGCCGGTGTCCTGATCTTCGGTATTCATCAACACGTAACGCGCTGCATTCCACAACTTGTTACAGAAATTACGGTAACCGGCAATCCGGTTCATATCGAAATTGATGTCCCGGCCGGTGGAAGCCAGCGAGGCAAAGGTAAAGCGCAGGGCATCAGTACCATGAGGAGCGATGCCTTCCGGGAATTCCTTGCGGGTCGCTTTTTCAATTTTGGCGGCGAGCTGCGGTTGCATCATGCCGCTGGTGCGCTTGGCGATAAGGCTTTCCAGGTCGATACCATCAATATTATCGATAGGACCCAGCACATTACCTTTCGCTTTGGACATTTTCTGGCCATAGGCATCACGCACCAGACCGTGGATGTAGATTTCCCTGAACGGCACATCATCCATAAAGTGCAGGCCCATCATCATCATCCGGGCAACCCAGAAGAAAATAATGTCAAAACCGGTGACTAGTACGCTGGTCGGGTACCAGGTTTTCAGTGCATCCGTGTTTTCCGGCCAGCCCAAAGTTGAGAAAGGCCACAGTGCAGAAGAGAACCAGGTGTCGAGCACGTCTTCATCCTGATTCAGTTCAAGGTCATCAGCCAGATTATGCTTGTTACGCACATCGGCTTCGTCATGGCCGACATAGACATGACCGTTGTTGTCATACCAGGCCGGGATGCGATGTCCCCACCAGATTTGACGCGAAATACACCAGTCCTGAATGCCATCCATCCAGTTGAAGAAGGTTTTATCCCAATTGCCGGGTACAAATTTGACCTTACCTTCCTTAACGGCTTTGACTGCGGGCTCGGCCAGTACGTCAGCTTTGACATACCACTGGTCTGTGAGGAAGGGTTCAATCACCGCACCACTGCGATCGCCGCGGGGTACCATGAGTTTGTGATCCTGAATGCCTTCCAGCAGACCCAGTTCTTTCAGGTCGTGAACAATGACATCACGGGCTTCGTAGCGGTCCAGACCCCGGTATTTTTCCGGTGCATTATCATTAATTGCCGCATCAGCGGTGAGGACATTGATCTGCTCCAGATTATGTCGCTGACCCATTTCGTAGTCATTGAAATCATGGGCCGGGGTAATTTTTACGCAACCGGTACCGAACTCTCGGTCGACATAATCATCGGCAATGATCGGGATTTCTCTGCCCACCAGTGGCAGGGTGATGGTTTTGCCAATCAGGTCCTGATAGCGTTCATCTTCAGGATGGACTGCCACCGCAGTATCGCCAAGCATGGTTTCAGGGCGGGTGGTGGCGACTACCAGATGGCCACTGCCATCGGTTAAGGGGTAGCGGAAATGCCAGAGGTGACCGGATTCTTCCTCTGACAATACTTCCAGATCAGAGACAGCGGTATGCAATACCGGATCCCAGTTCACCAGGCGCTTGCCCCGATAGATGAGACCTTCATCATAAAGCCGCACAAAGACCTGTTTCACTGCTTCGGAGAGTTCATCGTCCATAGTGAAGCGGTTGCGTGACCAGTCCAGCGAGGAGCCCAGGCGGCGAAGCTGGCGGGTAATATTACCGCCCGATTCTTCTTTCCATTCCCAGATCCGTTCGATGAACTTGTCCCGGCCCAGATCATGGCGGGTTTTGTCCTGAGCATTCAGTTGACGCTCAACCACCATCTGGGTGGCGATACCGGCATGGTCAGTACCTGGTTGCCACAGTGTGTTATGGCCTTTCATCCGGTGATAGCGGGTCAGCGTATCCATGATGGTGTTATTGAAGCCATGGCCCATATGCAGGCTGCCGGTGACATTGGGTGGTGGCAGCATGATGCAGTAAGGGTCACCTTCGCCGGTCGGTTTGAATTCCCCGGCCTGCTCCCATTGCTGATACCAGCGTTCTTCAATCGCGTCAGGACTGTATGTTTTTTCCATCTTGTTCTTGTTCAGATCTAAGTCGTTAAAGTAGCGAGGCATTATACCTGCTGAGGCAGGTCATGGTCAGCCGCAATCGCTAATTGGTATGCAGGACGACTAAATGTGGAAGGTATCGAGTTCGTAGCCGCGCTGTTTGTAGAACTGAAAACGCTCCCGGCCGGCCTGTTTGACAGGGGCATTGTCGTCGATAATTTCAGCCACCCTTTCAAACTGGCTGAAAAAAAGCGGTTGCTGGTCAGTGAGGTTAATCAGCACGTCCATCAACCGGGGTGGGGTGGTTTCATTATGGCCGATAAGTACCGGGCTGCTGTTTTCAGCGTCTGGACTGACCTGTTCATGAGGTACAAAGCTGTCAGCACGAATGGCCCATAAGGCCTCATCCAGCGCGGCGCTCTCAGTGGCATTTTCGGTGTGGATATAGACTTGCTGACCCTGATGGTAAATCTTTTCAGCCAGGCGGCAGGCAAAAGCCTGCCGCTGTTCCGGCTCAATCGATTTCAGCACGTAAAAGCTGATTCGGGTCATATCAGCTTTGTGATTCGATTTTGTTCAACAGGTATTGCACCAGCAGCGGCACGGGACGACCAGTAGCACCCTTGGCTTTGCCACTGAGCCAGGCGGTACCGGCGATATCCAGATGTGCCCACTGGAATTTTTCGGTAAAGCGGGACAGGAAGCAGGCTGCGGTGACGCTGCC
>JABURN010000182.1 GCA_014762585.1 Methylophaga sp. | reverse complement strand
TTCGTCTGCTGCTGCAGATTTGTATAAGCGACAGAAACACCTCCATGACACTGGCATTGCCGACATTACACAGGTCATACACCGTCATGCCACAGACATACATATTGACCTTGCCCGGGTTGATGGGGGTAAACGTTTCTTTTTGCCGGCTCAGGCTGTTATGAATTTTTAGCATTACTTATTTTTTGAAATATCTTCTTTTAAACCAATGGTCAGGTTGAATACCGGCGACTCGGCGCTGTGATCATAGCGGTCGCTGACAAAATAGCCCTCGCGTTCGAACTGGAACGCGGTTTCAGGCTCACAATTGACAATGGTCGGTTCTGCAAACGCTTTAATGACGTTCAATGAATCCGGATTCACATCATCAAGGTAATTGCCGGTTTCCTTGCCCGGTGCTTCCGCCACAAACAACCTGTCGTACAAACGCAGCTCCACTTCTTTGCCCTCTGTCGCTGACACCCAGTGAATGACGCCGCGTGGTTTCATTTCGGGTGGTGGATTCTGACCCACGGTATCCGGCACCAATGAAGCGATGACTTCAATTACCTCACCCTGGTCGTTCTTGATGACTTCATCTGCCTTGATGACATAAGCCCCGCGCAGACGCACATAATCACCAATGACCAGGCGCTTGAATTTCTTGCGGCTCAGACTGGTGTCTTCAGTAAAGTCGGATGCGTCGATATAGATGTCTTTAGTGAATGGGATGGATCGATTGCCCATTTCTTCCTTTTGCGGATGATTAGGCACTTCCAACCATTCAACATTATCAGTCGCGTTAGTGATGGTGACTTTCAGTGGATTCAACACGCACATGGCGCGAGCGGCATTCTCATTCAAATCATTGCGGATTTCGAATTCGAGTTGTGCGATATCCACAATGCCGTCAGTTTTGGCAACAGCCAGACCGTTACAGAATGCGCGCAGCGCTGAAGCGGTATAACCGCGACGTCTCATGCCTGAAATGGTCGGCATTCTCGGGTCATTCCAGCCGGCCACGATCTGTTCATCAACCAGCTGTTTTAAATTGCGCTTACTGGTTACGGTGTAATTGAGGTTCAAACGACCAAATTCATACTGCTTCGGCTCTGATGGCACGGGCAGATTTTCGATAAACCACTCATACAAAGGCCGGTGATCCTGAAATTCCAGCGTACAGATACTGTGAGTGACGCCTTCAATCGCATCGCCCTGACCATGGGCAAAATCATAGCTGGGGTAAATACACCATTTATCACCGGTCTGATGATGCGCTTTCTTGCGGATACGATACAGAATCGGATCGCGTAAATTCATATTAGGCGAAGCCATATCGATTTTCGCGCGCAGCACACAAAAACCTTCATCAAACTCGCCCTGTTTCATCTTTTCGAACAGCGCCAGGTTTTCTTCCACGCTACGGTCTCGATATGGCGACTCTTTGCCTGGCTTGGTCGCCCAACCGCGGTATTCACTCGCTTGCTCCGCGGTCAGATCACAGACGTAAGCTTTCCCCTGCTTGATAAGGTGAATCGCCCAATCATGGAACTGCTCAAAATAGCTCGAGGCATAACGTACGTCCCCTGCCCACTGGAACCCCAGCCATTGAACATCTTCCATGATGGCTTCAATGTATTCCTGCTCTTCCTTGGCAGGATTGGTATCGTCGAAGCGAAGATGGCAGTCACCACCGAATTCCTCCGCCAGACCAAAATTCAGACAGATAGATTTGGCATGGCCGATGTGCAGATAGCCATTAGGCTCAGGCGGGAATCGGGTCACCACTTTTCCGGTCAATCTGCCAGCGGCAATATCGTCCTGGATAATCGTGCGTATAAAATTATGTTGAGCAGCAGTTTCCGACATAGCGAATAATGAATTTTTATTAAAACGCGCATTATACGCTGTCCGCCCTCCCGGGTGACAGCGCTGTTTTGTACTGAACTCTGTCCCAAAAGCGGTTTGTGATGTTCCCTTGATTACTGCCAATGCACTATCATTAATGTTTTGACCTTTTCCGGACTATCACACATGAAATTACTTTACCGTCACCTGGCCCCACTGTTTTTTGCTTCCTTTTCCCTCGCTGCCAACGCTGAAGGTGGCACCGCGCCGCAGGTTAAGCTGGAAACTACAATGGGCGACATTGTTATCGAACTGAATCAGGAAAAAGCCCCCAACACCGTGGCGAACTTTCTGGAATATGTCGAAGCCGGCTTTTACGATGGCACCATTTTCCACCGTGTGATTGAAAACTTTATGATTCAGGGCGGTGGTTTTGACCAGAACTTTCAGCAGAAACAGACCCGCTCTCCCATCGAAAACGAAGCCGATAATGGTTTGAGCAATCAACGCGGTGCCGTCGCAATGGCCCGAACCAATGACCCGCACTCAGCGACAGCCCAGTTCTTTATCAACACCGTCGATAATGACTTTCTCGATTTCCGTGGTAAAGCGCCCAGTGGCTGGGGTTATGCCGTGTTTGGTGAAGTCGTTGAAGGCATGGATGTGGTCGATAAAATCCGCAAGGTCGAGACTACAATGCGCGGTCCGCACCAGGACGTACCGGCTGAAGACGTGGTCATTAAAAAAGCCAGCGTGCTCTAAAGCAGTATCCCTGCCCTCGTCACGAGGGCAGGATTTTTTCTATGCGCAGACTGTTTATTTCCGATCTCCATCTCAGCCCGGCTCGTCCCGAGCTGACACAGATGGCTTGCCAGTTTCTTGAGGCCCAGCAGGATCAGGTCGATGAAATCTATATCCTGGGTGATATCTTCAACACCTGGCTGGGTGATGATTTGGTGCCCACTGAATTCAATCTCTTTGTCACGACCCTGCAAAAGCTCTCAGAGAGTGGTATCAGACTGTTTCTGATGGTGGGTAACCGTGACTTTATGCTGGGTAAGGATTTTGCCACAGAGGTGGAGGCTACCTTACTGGGCGATAGTTACCCAATCCAGTTTGGCGATCACGCTGCGCTGCTTCTGCATGGTGACACGTTGTGTCTCGATGATATCAGCTACCAGCGTTACAGAAAGGTCGTCAGAAACCGTTTTCTTCAATGGTGTTTTCTGAAGTTACCGGCCCGCTTCCGGCAGAATATCTCTGACAAAATTATCGCCAAGAGCAAACAGAAAAAACAGTATAAAACCGCGATGATTATGGATGTGAATCAATCAGAAGTCTCACGGGTGATTGAGACCCATCAGATCGATATTCTGATTCACGGCCACACGCATAGACCGGCGATTCATGAACTGGCGACTTCAAATGACAAGCCGAGTTATCGGGTGGTGCTCGGAGACTGGGATGACCATATCAGTTATCTGATAGCCGATGACCAGCAGTTGTCACTGCATGATCACCGGCTGGATTCGGGATGTCAGAACTTAAGATTGTCCTGAAGTCTGCTCAAGAATTTCTTTCAAACGTTCCGCTGGCACATAGCCCGGCAGCATCTGTCCGTTTTCCATAAACAAAGCCGGCGTGCCCTGCACACCCAGTTTCTGGCCGGTTTCAAACTCAGCTTTAACCGGGTTATCACAGGTTTTGGCTTCCAGTTCTTCGCCTGCTTTGGCCCGGGTCATGGCATCGCGACGATCCTCATTACACCAGACCGTCACCGCATCATCATAAGATTCGGAGCCAATGCCACCGCGCGGATAGGCCATGTAGCGAATTCGAATACCCAGGTCCTGGTATTGCTCGATTTCAGAATGCATTTTGCGGCAATAAACGCAATCTATATCAGTGAACACGGTCAATGTATGTGCTGTTTTTTCCGGCTCAAAGATAATCATGTCTTTTTCATCGAGACCATCAATAATGTCTTTGCGCATGCTGACCCGGCGTTGTTCGGTCAGATTGGTTCTGGATTCCAGAGACACCAATTCACCCTGAAATACATAACGACCATCCGCTGAGAAGTAGAGAATTTCGCCATTGATCACGCCTTCGTAGAATTGGGTGTTATCCACTTTCTTGAGGCCATCAATAGTCACGCCGGGCAGGGTTTGTTCCAGTTGTTGCTTCAGCTTGTCTGCTTCTTCGGCGAGGCTGATACCGGAGAATAACAGGGGAATAATCAAGAATAGATGTTTCAGCATTAAGGTTTCCTAGTCTCTGAAATTATTGAATTGCAGCGGCATTTCGATGCTTTCTTCGGCTTTGAGCATGGCGATGATCTGTTGCAGTTCATCGCGCTTTTTGCCGGTAACGCGAACACTTTCGCCCTGCACCGCAGCCTGAACTTTGATTTTGCTGTCTTTAATCAGCTTGACGATTTTACGAGACACGTCTTTATCGAGTCCTTCACGAACGATGACATCCTGCTTGCGTAATTTGCCATGGCCGACGGAATCTTTGACTTCCAGACAACCCAGTTCTATCCCGCGCTTGACCAGCTTAAGGCGCAAAATATCCAGCAACTGTTCAAGCTGAAAATCACTGTCAGCAAAGAGTGTGAGCACTTTGTCCGACTGATCTACTCTGGCCTCGGTTCCGCGGAAATCAAAGCGGTTTTTTAATTCACGGTTAGCCTGATCAACGGCGTTGGTCAGCTCGTGTTTATCGACTTCGGATACGATATCAAAGGAAGGCATGCCCTGCTCCGGCTAATAAATTTAAGCGGCAAGTTTAACACTGTGATCGCTTTGCGTCAGTTCGCTCAGCCACGCGGATGATGTTGTCCGTGCAGCTGTTTCAGACGCTCTTTGGCGACATGGGTGTAAATCTGCGTGGTGGAAAGATCTGAGTGTCCCAGTAATAGCTGTACCACGCGTAGATCGGCGCCATGATTGAGCAGATGCGTCGCAAAGGCATGGCGCAGAGTATGCGGGGATAAATGCTTATCAATATTTGCCTGCCTGGCATAGCGTTTAATGATGTACCAGAAAGCCTGACGGGTCATCGCCTTGCCGCGTCGTGTCGGGAATAAATCATCTGTCACCTGACCATTGAGCAGGCCCGGTCTGGACTCGATCAGGTAATCCTGTAACCAGTCGAGTGCCACTTCGCCCACCGGCACCAGGCGCTCCTTGTTGCCTTTACCGATACAACGAATCAAGCCCTGCCGAACGTTAAACTGCTCCTGTTTCAGACTGACCAATTCTGACACCCGCAGACCCGTGGCATAGAGCAATTCCAGCATGGTTCTGTCACGCAGCCCCAACACATCTGTCACATCTGGCTGTGCCAGCAAGTCTTCCACTTCCTGTTCGGTCAGGCTGTCCGGCAAGGGTTTGCCCAGACGTGGCGACTCAAGTTGCGCGGTGGGATCACTGTCACGCAGATCTTCTCGCAATAAATAGCGATAAAAGCGTCTCAGTGTGGAGAGCAGCCGCGCTTCGCTTCTGACCTTACGTCCTTCACGCATACGCTGGCTTTGATAACGTTGAATGTCATGCTGAGTGGCTGCAGCCAGATCGACATCAAATTGAGACAACCAGCCTGCAAAGGCCAACAGGTCGCGTCGGTAGGCTTCAATCGTATTCTGGCTGAGGCCGGCTTCCAGCCACAGGCTGTCCAGAAAGCGCTCCAGGTAACGGCTTGGCTGAGTGGATTCTTGCGTCGTCATGTCTGCATTAGATTAGCAGCAGGCAATAAAAAAGGGCAGTGGAAAACCACTGCCCTTTTCGGTAATCCGGGTTCAAGTGAACCGCTGGACTACAATTTTTCTTTAATACGTGCTGCTTTACCAGTCAGGTCACGCAGGTAGTACAGTTTAGAACGACGTACATCACCACGACGTTTGACTTCGATGCTGGCGATAGTCGGGCTGTGAGTCTGGAATACACGCTCAACACCAACACCGCTGGAGATTTTACGAACGGTAAAGGCAGAGTGCAGACCACGGTTACGCTTGGCAATCACGATACCTTCGAACGCCTGTTCACGCTCACGGTCGCCTTCTTTGATTTTGACTTTAACAACAACAGTATCGCCCGCTGAAAACTCAGGGACATCCTGTTTCATTTGTTCAGCGTTCAGCTGTTCGATAATGTTACTCATTGTTTAACTCCCAACTAATCCTGCCCGCTCTCGGCAATAAATTCTTCTAATAGCGCCAGCTGCTCATCGGTCAATGTTTTATCTGCCAACAAGTCAGGTCGTCGCAACCATGTTCGTCCCAAGGACTGTTTGAGGCGCCATTTGCGTATCGCTTCATGGTCGCCGCCCAGCAATACCTCGGGTACTGTCTGGTCAAATAACTTTTCCGGTCTGGTGTAATGCGGGCAGTCCAGTAGACCTGCTACAAAAGAATCCTGCTCTGCAGAGTTCTCATCACCCAATACACCCGGTAATAATCTGGCCACACCATCAATCAACACCATGGCTGCCAGCTCACCACCACTGAGGACATAGTCACCAATCGACCATTCCTCATCAATCTGCTTTTCAATCAGGCGCTCATCAATACCTTCATAACGCCCGGCAACCAGAATCATTTTGTCTCTGTTTGCCAGCTGTTTCAGCGCCTGCTGATCCAGCTTCCTGCCCTGTGGCGACAGATAAACCACTTTAGCGTCGTCACCCAGTTCCTGCCTCGCTGCTGAAATGGCCTCACTGAGCGGGGCCACTTTCATGACCATGCCCGGGCCGCCGCCGTAAGGTCTGTCATCCACGGTTCGATGCCGATCATGGGTGAAATCACGTGGATTCCAGTAACTCAGTTGCAGAATCCCCTGCGTGACTGCCCGACCTGTCACACCATATTCAGTGACGGCATCAAACATTGGCGGGAACAGGGATATCACACCCAGGCGCATCAGCCTTGCTCCCTAAAAATCTTTGTCCCAGTCCACCCGGATAAGCTTATTATCCAAATCAACCTGTTTGACGATTTCATCCATCACAAACGGAATCAATCGCTCTTTACCTTTTGCCTTCACCACCAGCACATCATTGGCGCCGGTTTCCAGCAGATGATCCACCTGCCCCAGCAAATCGCCTTCGAGGTTTTCGACATTCAGGCCGATTAAATCAGCCCAGTAGAATTCATCCTCTTCGGTCGGTTCCAGCTGGTCTTTCTTAATTGCCAGTTCAGCACCGATCAAAGGCTGAACCTGATCGCGGTCGGTCACATTGGCAATCCCCATGACCAGACCTTTACCCTGCAGATGCCCACCGGACACCTTGATTTCAATCCACTCTCCCTGTCGTGACATGAAAAGTGGTGAATACTCCAGGATGTTGGCGCGTGGTTCGGTAAAGGAATAAACCTTGACCCAACCTTTGACACCAAAGGCGCCGGATATTTTACCTACCGGGATGAACTCCTCGGACGTCGCCATACCCGCACCTCAGCTTAATTAAGCGGCAGCTTTTTGTGCTTCTTCAATCAGCTTGGCAACGCGCTCAGAAGTTTGTGCACCCTGGCTAATCCAATGGGCAGCGCGGTCCAGATCAACGCGCAGTTTCTCTTCCTGACCACGTGCGATCGGGTTGAAGAAACCAATGCGTTCGATGTAACGACCATCACGCGCATTGCGTGAGTCGGTGACGACGATACCGTAGAAAGGACGCTTCTTGGCGCCGCTGCGAGTCAATCTAATTGTTACCATATTCTTTATGCCCGTTGAAAAACTGGATCGGAAAACCGTCGTATTTTACGCAAGTCTCCCTGGTTTGCAAAGTCTTAGTTTACTATTTGTAGCAGGTGCTGCGCGGCAGGCCTAGAACGGCAGGCCACCGCCCCCCATTCCGCCCATCGGGAATTTGCCGCCCATGCCTCGCATGAGCTTGGCCATGCCACCCTTGGAGCCCATTTTCTTCATCATTTTCTGCATCTGCGTAAACTGCTTGAGCAGACGATTGACGTCCTGAATCTGGGTGCCACTACCGGCGGCGATACGTTTCTTACGTGAACCTTTAATAATGTCCGGGCGGCGACGTTCTTTCGGTGTCATCGAGTTGATGATGGCTTCCAGCTTGCCCAGCTCCTTGTCATTGACCTGGTTTTTAGCCGCATCCGGAATATTTGCCATACCCGGCAGCTTGTCGAGCATGGAACCGATACCGCCCATCTTGCTCATTTGCTGCAGTTGCTCACGGAAATCGTCGAGGTCGAAGCCCTTGCCTTTCTTCAGCTTCTTGGCTAGCTTCTCGGCGGAATCGACGTCCATTTTGCGCTGGGCTTCTTCCACCAGCGACAACACATCCCCCATGCCCAGAATACGAGATACTACACGGTCAGGGTGGAAAGGTTCCAGTGCTGCGGTCTTCTCACCGACCCCCATAAACTTGATAGGTTTACCGGTGATATGGCGGATAGACAGGGCGGCACCGCCACGCGCGTCACCATCCGCTTTGGTCAGAATCACCCCGGTAAGCGGCAAGGCATCATTAAAGGCCTTGGCGGTATTGGCGGCGTCCTGACCGGTCATGCTGTCGACCGTAAATAGCGTTTCAACCGGGTTGATGGCCGCATGGATCTGTTTGATCTCGGTCATCATGTCATCATCGATATGCAGACGACCCGCGGTATCGATAATCACGACATCGACATAATCACGCTTGGCCTGCTCAATTGCATTTTTAGCGATATCAACCGGGTTTTGATCCGATTGACTGGGGAAAAATTTGGCATCCACCTCGCCGGCCAGTGTCTGCAACTGATCAATCGCCGCCGGACGATAGACGTCGGTACTGGCGACCATCACCGATTTACGATCACGTTCTTTCAGCCAGCGTGCCAGCTTGGCGACACTGGTGGTTTTACCGGCACCCTGCAGACCCGCCATCAGAATCACGGCAGGTGGCTGAGTGTTGAGGTTGAGGCCCGGGTTGGCTTCCCCCATCACCGCGACCAGTTCGTCATTGACGACTTTGACCAGGGCCTGCCCCGGTGTCAGGCTACGCAGAACATCCTGTCCCATTGCCCGCTCTTTAACGCGGTTGATGAATTCACGGACGACCGGAAGCGCGACATCGGCCTCAAGCAGGGCCATGCGCACTTCACGCAGCGTCTCTTTTACATTGTCTTCAGTGATTCGGCCCTGGCCGCGGAGTGATTTGAGTGTACTCCCCAGCCTTTCACTTAAACTGTCAAACATAGATCACCTTGGATGGCTGGCGGATGTCGCCAGTGTTTAATGCTTCAAAACCATAGTATAACTGATATATTGTTTCCGACAGGATGACATCGTTTATCATTTAGAAATTGAGATAAAAAATCCTCCAAGGATCGAATGAAATATGGCCATTGCCAATGCTCTCGCTTTCCTGCTCTACCTGAGCAGTAGTGCAATTCTTATCCAGCGCTTCGTGCAGAAGAGCCAATCAGCGGTAAAACCCGGTATTCCTGTTGGTATTCTGATCATCATGGCGCTGCTGTTCCATGCGGCTGATATCTTTTTCACCATGCGCGCAGCTGGCGGCTGGGACCTGGGTCTGTTTTCAACCTTTTCAGTGGCAACCTGGCTGATGGCTTTGATTGCGTTGATCGTAGGCAGCCGAATGCCCGAGTCACATCCCGGTATTGTGGTCTATCCTCTGGTTGCCCTCAGCCTGATGTTGCGGGTGGAACTCCCTTCTCCGGAGCCACCGTCCTTATCTGACCCGGCACTTGAATGGCACGTTCTTCTATCACTGGCTGCTTACAGCCTGTTTATGCTGGCTGCGATTCAAGCGGTTGTGCTCGCGGTTCAGGAAAAGCAATTACGTCGCCACCATGTCGCCGGCATCATTCGCAAATTACCGCCGCTACAGACGATGGAAAAGGGCTTGTTCCAGCTCATCATCACCGGTTTTGCCTTACTGACTATCGGTCTCATTACCGGCTTTATGTTTGTCGATGATTTGCTGGCCCAGCACCTGGTGCACAAAACGGTTTTGTCGGTTATTGCCTGGTGTGTGTTTGCTGCCCTGCTCTGGGGTCGATTACGTCACGGCTGGCGTGGCAAGACTGCGGTGAAGTGGACTCTGAGCGGTTTTGGCTTTTTGTTGCTGGCCTATATGGGTAGCAAATTTGTTCTTGAATATCTGGTGAACTGACACACTCATGCTTGAAGAGACGTCCTTACTGGTCCTGTTTTTAATTCTGTTTGGCCTGCTGTTTGTATCAGCTTTTTTCTCCAGTTCCGAAACCGCGCTGATGTCGCTGAACCGATATCGCTTAAAGCATCTGGAACAGGAAGGTCATCGTGGCGCATTGATTGCCGGGCAATTATTGAGCCGACCCGACCGGCTCATCGGTCTGATTCTGCTCGGCAACAATTTTGTTAATATTCTGGCCTCAGCGATTGCCACTGTGATTGGCATCAAGCTGCTGGGGGAAAATGGCATCGTTGTGGCGACTTTCGCGCTGACGCTCATCATCCTTCTGTTTGCTGAAGTCACACCCAAAACGCTGGCTGCATTGCATCCTGAGCGGGTCGCCTTTCCCGCCAGTTTTCTGCTTAAACCATTACTGTTTATTCTTTACCCGCTGGTCTGGTTCACCAACAGCATCACGAATCGGATGGTGCGTCTGTTCGGGGTGTCGCCTGAAGATGCTGCCACCACTGCAATCAACGTCGAAGAACTGCGGGTAGCCCTGATTGAAGCCGGCAGCATGATTCCCAAACGCCACAAAGACATGCTGATGAGCATCCTCGACCTGGAAAAAGTCACGGTCAATGATGTGATGGTGCCACGTAATGAGATCGAAGGACTCGATATCAACGCCCCATTTGCAGATATCATCAAGCAGCTGTCACATTGCGGTTACACCCGCCTGCCGGTTTATGAAGATACGATGGATAACATCGTCGGCATTCTTCACCTTCGCAAAGCCCTGCATCTTCTGACTCAGGACAACCTGACGCCGGAAACATTACGGGCCATTATCAAAAACGCCTACTTTGTGCCCGAGGGTACCCCGCTCAACACCCAGCTGATTAATTTCCAGCGTAACCTTCGCCGTACCGGCCTGGTGGTTGATGAGTACGGTGATTTACTGGGGCTGATCACGCTGGAAGATATCTTTCGTGAAATCGTCGGCGAGTTTACCGCCGACACCATCGATGAAGACAAGGAAATCCATCCGCAGGAAGACGGCAGTTATCTGATTAATGGCTCTGCCACCATTCGGGATATCAACCGCAGTAATAACTGGGAGCTGCCGACTGATGGACCTAAAACTATTAACGGTCTGGTTCTAGAGCACCTTGAGAGCATCCCTGATCCCGGCGTCAGCATCCGAATGGGCGACTATGTGATTGAGGTGGTACAGACCGCAGACAATGCCATCAAGACACTGCGGATACGTCGAATAGAAGAAGAGATTGAGGAGGATGCCTGACCTTGTCGACTCTGCGCCTCAAGCTGATAGGACTCAATGGCATCGACCGAAATTCTTTGCGTTCGATGTTGAGACTGTCTGCTGATTTATTGACTAGCGAATGGATTCTGGTCGAAGAAGGCCATGCAGATCTGGAAATCTATTCCTTCGACACCGACAGCGGCCAACAGGCATGGCAGAACAGAACCAGCGGCCTGACCGCCCTGCTGACCAATACCGGTAATGTCGCAGAGCCGGTTGATAT
>JABURN010000148.1 GCA_014762585.1 Methylophaga sp. | reverse complement strand
ATGATGGTTGCGCCACTGTCTTCGTCGGGTGCGACGAGGAATGACGTATCTTCATTAATCATTTTACCCAGCGCAACGCCCAGTTTTTCAGCAGAGCCTTTGTCTTTAGGCGCAATTGCGATAGAGATAACGGGATCCGGGAACACCATCGGTTCCAGAGTCGCCGGGTTTTTCGGATCACACAGGGTGTGACCGGTCTGGGTATCTTTCATACCGATGATAGCGACGATATCACCGGCGTGGGCGTAATCGAGCTCGTTACGGTCGTTGGCGTGCATTTCCACCATACGGCCGACACGTTCGGTTTTGCCGGTGAAGGTGTTCAGAATGGTGTCACCCTTACGCAGTTCACCGGAGTAAACACGGATAAAGGTCAAAGCACCGAAACGGTCATCCATGATTTTGAATGCCAGCGCGCGCAGTGGGCCATTGATATCAACGGTCGCGACTTTACCGGTTTCATTACCTTCCAGATCGACTTCTGGTTGTGGATCAACCTGAGTTGGATCAGGCAGGTAATCAACAACCGCGTCCAGAACCAGTTGCAGACCTTTGTTCTTGAACGAGCTACCACAGTAGGTCGGGAAGAACGACAGATTCAGCGTACCTTTACGGATACAGGCTTTGAGTTCATCGATTGATGGCTCTTCACCTTCCAGATATTTTTCCATCAGATCGTCATCCTGCTCTACAGCAGTTTCGATCAGTTTTTCACGCCATTCAGCGATTTGGTCAGCCATCTCTGCAGGTGGCTCTTCGATGCTGTAGTTTTCTGGATCTTTCTCATCAGGCCAGTACCAGGCTTTTTGAGTCAGCAGATCGACAACACCTTTGAATTCGTCTTCAATACCGATTGGCAGCACCATGACCAGCGGAGTCGCAGCCAGTACATCTTCAACCTGCTTAACAACGCGGTAGAAGTCGGCGCCCATACGGTCCAGTTTGTTCACATAAATCAGACGCGATACTTCTGATTCGTTGGCATAACGCCAGTTGGTTTCGGATTGCGGTTCAACACCACCACTGCCGCAGAATACGCCGATACCGCCATCAAGTACTTTCAGTGAACGATAGACTTCAATAGTGAAGTCAACGTGTCCCGGTGTATCGATGACGTTCAGACGGTGACCTTTCCAGGCACAGGTTGTCGCAGCAGACTGAATGGTGATACCGCGTTCGGCTTCCTGATCCATGAAGTCCATGGTGGATTCACCTTCGTGAACTTCACCTGTTTTGTGGATTTTACCGGTCAGTTTCAGGATACGCTCAGTTGTGGTGGTTTTACCCGCGTCAACGTGCGCGAAGATACCTATGTTTCTGTACTTGGATAAATCGGAAGCCATAATCCTATGTCTCTAAATTGATGTTAATTGAACAGTGTCGTGCAATTACACGGTAGTTAAACCCGCCAATTCTAAACTAGTTCGACGGGACTTGCATCCATTATTGATGAAAGACGTGACAGATTGTTGTCTGTCGCCGTTTAGGGGGATTTTTTCTTTGCCTGACTGGCGTTTAGCCTGTCTTCATTGCGCCGTTAACACCGGCTTATCTGAACTTTCTCTGCATCGGCAGCCATTGGTAACGGTAAACCACTCCAGGCACCGCCAACACCAGGAAAAGACTCAGGGTGGTGACAAAAAACTCCCACTGCTGGGTGTAGACATCACCGGAAAAACGAATTTCAAATGCGATACCAATCAGTAGACTGATGAAGTAATACACCAGCAACTCGACCAATCTGACCCAGACCGGCTTTTGCTGCAATGGCCAGATAAAAAACACGCGGTTACCTATCCACGGCAGGTTCGCAATCAGCAAAAACAGACCTATCATCAGCCACACAGACATGATTTGTTATAAACCTCTAGGCAAAAACAATGGTACAAATTTTCATCAGGATGCCGGGCACAATCCCCAGACCCAGCACCATCAGAGCATTGGCGCTCAGCATAATCTGCATGGTGCTACCCGCTTCCAGCTTGTGGTCAACCAATGGTTTGTCGAAATACATAACCTTAATCACCCGCAGGTAATAGAAGGCACCGATAACGGAAGTGACCACAGCGACCAGCGCCACCAGCAACAGGTCGACGTCTATCACCGCTTTGATCACGGTCAACTTGGCGTAGAACCCGGCCAGCGGCGGAATCCCGGCCATGGAAAACATCAGGATCAGCATCATCAGCGCAAACCACGGCTGACGCTCACTGAGCCCCTTGAAGTCATCGATATACTCAGCTTCAAAGCCCTGCCGGCTCAGCAGTAAGATCATACCGAAAGCACCCAGCGTCATCAGGGCATAAATCAACGTATAAAACAGCGCTGCCGAGAAACCTTCCTGAGTTCCGGATAATACCCCCATCAGCAGAAAACCGACATGGGATATAGTGGAATAGGCCAGCATGCGTTTCAGATTGCTCTGTGCAATCGCGACCACATTACCGACGATCATCGACAACACGGCAAGCATAACCAGCATATCCTGCCAGTGATGCTGCAAGTCTATCAGCCCTTCTGCCAATAATCGAATGATCATGGCAAAGGCTGCGATTTTAGGGGCCGCCGCAATAAACAAGGTCATCGCTGTGGGTGCGCCGTGATAAACATCCGGTAGCCACATATGAAACGGTACAGCGCCGAACTTGAAGCCCACACCGATAACCAGAAAGACAATACCAAAGCTCAAAATCGTCTCATCACCATTGCCCGCAGCCACGGCCAGTGCAATCTCATTCATCGACAGGCTGCCGGTGACGCCGTAAATAATCGACATGCCATACAGCAGCATGCCCGAGGCGATACTGCCCAGAATGAAGTATTTCATTGCCGCTTCAGTGGCAACACCCGAGTCCCGCTGCATCGCCACCATCGCATAGAGGCACAGTGACATCAGTTCCAGCCCGAGATAGAGGGTGAGCATATGATAGGCCGACACCATGATCAGCATGCCAAGTGTCGAAAATACGGCCAGTACAAAAAACTCGCCCTGCAACAGTTGGCGGGCTTTGAGGTAGGCCTGGGAATACAAAAGCACCAGCATGTTCACGACGCAGATAAACAGTTTAAGCAGGTCGCTGAGATTATCTTTGATGTAGGTGTCAGCAAAGGTCAGCCCGCCTTCACCAATAAACCAGACCACCACAACGGCGGTCGCCAACAGGGTCAGTTGGCTTAGACCATAAACCCATGCTGTTCTGCGCGAGCCGGTAAATGCCACCACCAGCAGAATGACACAGGCCATGCCCAGCATCAGCATCTCCGGCAGTGCAAACAGCATATTGGGAACCTGAAACATGAAGTCTGATCCTCTCTCTACAGCTTGGATTGCGACACTTGGGTCAGTAAATGCTCAACCGATGCGTGCATCACGTCCAGCAATGGATCCGGCCAGACACCGATAAGCAGCACAATCACTGCCAGCGATGCCAGCATCCAGAATTCACGGCGATTGATATCGGATAAGGCCTGTACGTCATTATTGGCGACCTCACCAAAAAACACGCGTTTGACCATCCACAAAGTGTAAGCCGCGCCCAGAATCAGCGTGGTTGCGGCCAGGAAGGCAAACCAGAAGTTGGCCTGGAAAGCCGCCAGAATCACCATAAACTCACCGACAAAGCCGGAGGTGCCGGGCAGGCCGGCATTGGCCATGGCAAAAAACACCGCGAACGCCGCAAATTTAGGCATGGTGTTAACCACCCCGCCATAGGCACTGATTTCCCGCGTGTGCATACGGTCATACAGCACGCCAACCGCAAGGAACATCGCTGCTGAGATAAAACCGTGCGAAATCATCTGCACCATCGCGCCTTCAATCGCCAGCACAGCGCCACTACCCGTTGACGCATTGGCAAAAATATCAAACACGATAAACAGGCCCAGCGTCACAAAGCCCATGTGAGCAATACTGGAATAGGCAATCAGTTTTTTCAGATCGGTCTGCGCCAGGGCGACAAACCCGATATAGACCACAGCAATCAGCGACAGGGTAATGATGAACCAGTCCAGCGCCAGGCTGGCATCCGGCGCTATCGGCAAGGCAAAACGCAGGAAACCATAACCACCGATTTTGAGCGTAATCGCTGCCAGAATCACCGAACCACCGGTCGGTGCCTCCACGTGCGCATCCGGCAGCCAGGTATGCACCGGCCACATCGGCACCTTGACCGCAAAGGCAATCAGGAACGCCAGTAGCAGCCAGATCTGTTCATCCAGACTCAGTGCGACAGTGTGGAAATCGAGAATGGCAAAACTGTCACTGACATGGCGCAGATACAGCAACGCCACCAGCAGAAACACCGAGCCGAAGAAGGTATAGAGAAAGAACTTCAGCGTCGCATAAACCCGGTTCGGACCACCCCAGATACCGATTACCAGAAACAGCGGGATCAGCATGGCTTCGAAAAACACGTAAAACAGCACCGCATCCAGTGCTGAGAACACGGCAATCATCAGCCCTTCCATGATCAGAAAGGCGGCCAGGTACTGACTGGGACGGTGTTGAATCACTTCCCAGGCGGCAACCACAACCAGCAAGGTGGAAATCGTGGTCAGGATGATCAGCGGCATCGAAAAGCCATCAACACCAAGGTGATAGAAAATATTAAATGTCTCTATCCAGGGCAGCTTTTCGACAAACTGCATCTGATGCGTATTACTGTCAAAGCCGGTGTAAAGTCCGAACGACAGCAACATGGTCACGGCAGCGATGCCCAGCGCGAACGGTTTAAGCAGATCCCGCTGGTCGCCCAGCATGATTGCCACAACTCCGCCCAGAATCGGCAGCCAGATTAGTACACTCAGTAAAGGTAACTCTGCAAACATGTCAGTCCCTTAACCCACAAACAGGGTCAGCAGCAGCCATACCCCCACAATCATGGCAAACGCATAGTGATACAGATATCCCGACTGCAGATGGCGTGCGAACCTGGCTAACCAGTACACCGACTTGGCAGAGCCATTCACAATCGCTCCATCGATCAGGAATCGATCGCCGACCCGCCACAGCAGACCGCCCAGCCCTCGTGAACCTCCGGCGAAGACCTTATCATTGAAATCGTCGAAACCATATTTGTTTTCCAACAGGCGGTGTAAGCCGTGCAATTTGTTCTTGAGCATGCCCGGGATCTCAGGCCGGTAAAGATACAGATACCAGGCCATCGCTACCCCGGCCAGCGCCAGCCAGAACGGCAACGCCTGAAGCCCATGCAGCATAAAGGCCCAGACACCGTGATAATGGCTGCTCAGTTCACCCAGCACATGATGCGGGCCGGCGACAAAGATAGCATTGCCAAAGAAACGGCCGAACACCACGTCACCAATAAAATAACCCGCCAGCACCGACGGTATCGCCAGCAGAATCAGTGGCACGGTGACCACTTTAGGAGATTCATGCGGCGCATGGCCGTGGCTGTCAAAGCGTTCTGCACCATGAAACACCAGGAAAAACAGCCGGAAACTGTAGAGTGCGGTCACAAACACCCCGACCAGTACGGCGAAGTAGGCAAAATCACTGCCGGCGATTTCAGAAGCGTGCACCGCTTCGATAATGGCATCCTTGGAAAAGAAGCCGGCAAATCCTGGGAAACCAATTAAAGCCAGCGAACCGATCAGGCTGGTCCAGTAGGTAATCGGCATATACTTTTTCAGTCCGCCCATCTGCCGCATATCCTGCTGATGATGCAGGGCGATAATGACCGAGCCTGCCGCCAGGAATAACAGGGCTTTGAAAAAAGCATGGGTCAGCAGGTGGAAGATTCCGGCAGCATAGGCCGATGCGCCCAGCGCCACTGTCATGTAGCCAAGTTGTGACAGTGTGGAATAGGCAATCACGCGTTTGATGTCATGCTGCACCAGGCCCAGCAAGCCCATAAACAAGGCCGTGACGGCACCGATTATCAGAATAAAAGACAGCGCTGTTTCAGACAGCTCAAACAGCGGTGACATTCTCGCCACCATAAAGATACCGGCAGTGACCATGGTCGCGGCATGGATAAGCGCAGATATTGGCGTCGGACCTTCCATCGAATCAGGCAGCCAGACATGTAAGGGCACCTGGGCCGATTTACCCATTGCACCGATAAACAGCAATATGCAGGTGACGGTAATCACCGACCACTGGGCATCGCCAAACAGGGCTATCGATTTCTCTGACATGGTTGGTGCCTGTGTGAACACCTGAACATAATCGAGACTGCCTGCATACATCAGCACCGCCGCGATACCAAGCAAAAAGCCGAAGTCACCGACACGGTTGACCAGAAAAGCCTTGAGGTTGGCATAGATCGCGGTCGGCTTTTTGTACCAGAAACCAATCAGCAGATAAGACACCAGACCGACGGCTTCCCAGCCAAAGAAAAGCTGCATGAAATTGTTAGCCATCACCAGCATCAGCATGGCGAAAGTAAACAGTGAGATATAGCTGAAGAAACGGCAGTAACCGTCATCATCGTGCATATAGCCGATGGTGTAGATATGTACCATCAGCGACACAAAGGTCACTACCGTCATCATTACGGCTGTCAGGGAGTCGACCATAAAGCCGATTTCCAGCGTCAGCGATCCGGCCTGCAGCCATTGATAGATGCTGTCATTGAAATAAACGCCGTCTGCTACCACCAGCTTGAATACCCACAATGACAGCAGGAACGCGATGCCAACCCCGGCGATAGTGATGCGGTGCGACCAGTCGCGGCCGATCTGCTTACCGAAAAATCCGGCAATAATGCTGCCAATCAATGGGGCAAGAACGATGGCGAGCAGCAAACTTTTCATCAACTACCCCTTTAGCCTGTCGAGATCAGCCACATTAATGGTGCTGAGATTACGAAACAGCAGCACCAGTATGGCCAGGCCAATGGCAGCTTCGGCGGCAGCCACGGTCAGAATAAAGAACACAAACACCTGCCCCGCCGGATCCCCGGAGAAATGGGAGAAAGCAATAAAGTTGAGGTTCACGGCCAGCAGCATCAGTTCAATGCACATCAGCAGAATGATGATGTTTTTTCGGTTCAGGAAAATACCGGCGACCGCCAGACTGAACAACAGCGCCGCAAGGATAAGATAGTCCGACAGCACAATCACGGGGCTTGGTCTCCTTCATCCTGTTTTTTGCGTAGGTTAACCAGCCGCACGCGATCTTCACGGCGCACGGCAACCTGTTTGCTGATGTCCTGCAGTTTGCGACTATGTTCGCGCAAGGTCAGAGTAATCGCGGCGACAATGGCAACGGTCAGAATCACCGAGGCAATCTCGAACGGATAGACATAAACGGTGTAAAGCAAGCGACCCAGTTGCTTGGTGTTGCTCTCTTCCACCACTTCCGGCGCGGCGATATTAAAGGCCGGAGCATTGAGTACCGTGATCATCTCCACCACAATCAGCGCCGCCACCAGAATGCCCAGCGGCAGGTAACGGGCAAAGCCCTCTTTCAACGGTGCAACATCAATATCCAGCATCATCACCACGAACAGGAACAACACCAGTACCGCGCCGACATAGACCAGCACCAGACTGATGGCAAGAAATTCGGCATGCAGCATCAGCCAGATGCCGGCACTGGTGAAAAACGCCAGCACCAGAAACAAGGCCGCTTTCACTGGATTACGCACGGTAATCACCATCACGGCGGCGAACAGTAAAATGGCAGCGAAACTGTAAAAAATCAGCGCATTCATCTAGCGATACGGTGCATCCGCCTCCCTGTCTGCCGCGATTTGTTTTTCATATTTATCCCCGACCGCCAGCAGCTTGTCCTTGGTGATGATGTGGTCACCACGCTCCTCAAAATGAAACTCGAACTGGCGGGTTTCAACGATCGAGTCCACCGGACAGGACTCTTCGCAAAATCCGCAGTAAATGCATTTAAACAGATCGATATCGTAGCGTGTAGTGCGGCGGGTGCCGTCATCACGCGGTTCGGTATCAATCGTGATTGCCAGTGCCGGGCAAACCGCTTCGCAGAGCTTACAGCCGATGCAGCGCTCCTCACCGTTGGGATAGCGCCTTAAGGCATGCAGCCCGCGAAAACGGGGCGACTGTGGGGTTTTCTCTTCCGGGTACTGCACCGTGACTTTACGGGCAAACAGGTAACGGCCGGTCAGCCGCAGACCCTGTATCAACTCCCACAGGAAAAAACTTTTGAAGAAATGGCGTATCTGACGCATCACGCCCCCCCTGCAGCTAATGCTGCTGTTTCTGTAAACCACGGACCAATATCCATCACCTGGGCGATGGAAATAATCACCAGCCACACCAGGGTAACCGGGATAAACACTTTCCAGCCCAGACGCATGATCTGATCATAACGATAACGCGGGAAAGTGGCCCGTAGCCACAGGTAAATAAACAGGAACAAAGCCGTCTTGGCGAGTAACCAGATCAGGCCCGGTACCCAGGAAAATAAACCTTCCAGCACCGGTATGCCCTCAAACGGCGATAACCAGCCGCCCATAAACAGGGTTGCCGCCAGAATCGATATCAGGATCATATCGGCATATTCGGCCAGGAAGAACACGGCAAAGGCCATACCCGAATATTCCACATGGAAACCGGCGACGATCTCCGATTCCCCCTCGGCAATATCAAACGGCGCACGGTTGGTTTCGGCGACGCCGGAGACAAAATAAACCACAAACAGCGGTAACAACGGCAGCCAGTACCAGTGCAGAATCCCGCCCTGCTGGGCCAGCACAATTTCACTCAGGTTCAGACTGCCGGCTGCCACCAGCACCCCCACCAGGGCAAAGCCCATCGCGATCTCGTAGGACACTACCTGAGCTGCGCTGCGCAGGCCGCCGAGGAAAGCATAACGGGAATTCGAAGCCCAGCCGGCAATCACCACCCCGTAAACACTCATTGAAGTTATCGCCAGCACGTACAGCAAACCGGCGTTGATATCAGCCAGCACCAGTTCAGCATCGAAGGGAATCACCGCCCAGGCCGCCAAAGCGGGGCCAATGGCGAGTACCGGAGCAATCAGAAACAGATAGAGGTTGGATCGGGCCGGGAAAATAACCTCTTTCATCAACAATTTAAGGCCGTCAGCAATCGGTTGTAGCAGCCCCCAGGGACCGACCCGGTTAGGCCCAATCCGGGTCTGAATATAGCCAATGACCTTGCGTTCAGCATAGGTCAGATAGGCTACCGCCAGCATCAGCGGCCCCACAATCAGCATGATTTTGAGCAATGTGGGCAAAATGTGATCGAGCAGGATATCCATCACTGTGCTCCCGCCTGAGCCACCTGAACCTGGCTGAACAGACTGCCAAGTTGCGCACTGATGGGTGTCGCTGCGGCCAGATAAATACAGCCATCTGCGATATCGTCGTCAATTTCCAGCGGCACGCTGACCTGACGGTCGTCCTGACTTATCACCACTTCATGCTGCGGATCCAGGCCGCGTTGTTCTGCTTCTTTTGTATTGATACGGGCAAAGCCATTAGCCCGGCTTTCCGGTGTCTGTTGCAGTGCTTTACTGTGACGTACCGTGCTGTCTGTGGCATACATCGGCACTTCGGAGATCAGCATCAAGTCTGATTCAATTTCCAATGATTCTGGAATAAATCGGCGCTCACTGTTTTTCTCTGTATCGCGAAGCGGGCTCTCTATTTCATCCACCACATCCTGTGAAGAAATATAGTCAAAACCATTGAGTTTGCTGACATTGCCCAGCACTCTCAGAATCTTCCAGCCCGGACGGCTGTCACCGCGAGGTGCGACGGCTCCGGCAAACTGCTGAGGACGCTCGTCGATACCGATGAAAGTCCCGGAGGTTTCGGCAAAACAGGCCATCGGCAGGATGACATTGGCATATTGCCTGACCCAGTCATTATCAAAACTACTGATAGAAACGACAAAGCTGGCTCTGCGCAGGGCGTCACGGACCACTGTCGGTTGCGCGGTATCCAGCATCGGATCAAAGCCCATCATCACGTAAGCACGCAGCGCCCGTTCCCAGCTTTGTCTGGCATTGAGTCCCTTATCAGAAGGAAATGTACCGGCGCGTCGGTGGGCCTGACTATTGGCTGCCGGCAGAATCACCAGCCGACTGTCACTAAGCTCAGCCACCAGTCTGGCCAGGGCACGCAGCGTGCTGGCCTGGGGCTGATGATTGATAAGATCACCGACAAACAGGCTGGCATTCATGGCATTGGATAACTGCAAAGCTACATTCTGCTCAAAAGGTGAAGGTGAACGGTCAGGTAATAAATCCAGCCACTCATCAGCCTCTTGTTTGGCTGCTGCCAGCAGGGCTTTGGCAATACCCGCGAGTGTCTGCACCATTTGCTTGCTGTTGACGGCAACCTGGCGATCGACCGGCATCAGTAAATCCCGTTTAAACAGATTGATGCTGCTCACAGTAGCACCAGCCAATGAAGCCTGACGGATGCGGTGAGCAATAATGGGCTGCTCGCTGCGGATATTACAGCCCAGCAATACAATCGCATCACTGTCGTCGATATCAGCCAGTTGCCAGTCATTGAGTCGGTCATCCACCCCACTGTCGGCAAAGTCCTGCTGCCGCAAGCGATGATCGATGTTGTCGCAGCCCAGCCCGCGTAACCATTTCTGGAACAGATAGGCTTCTTCCAGGGTGGCGGTCGGTGAAATCAGACCGGCGACTTCATCGGCACCGAATTTATTGATAACGCCTTTGAGACCCTCCGCCGTTTTTTCCAGGGCCGTCTGCCAGTCGACCACCTGCCACTGGTTATCCACTTTGATCATCGGCTCGCTCAACCGGGCTTCACTGGCAAGGCCCAGATAACTGAATCGATCGCGGTCCGACAGCCAGGACTCATTGACGTCTTCATTATCACGCGGCACCACCCGCATGACCTCGTTCTTGCGGATGTGCAGCTCGATATTGGAACCCACCGCATCATGCGGTGCGATTGACGGCCGCGCCTGCATTTCCCAGGCGCGCGCTTTATAGCGGAAAGGTTTGGAGGTGAGCGCGCCGACCGGGCACAAATCAATGATATTGCCTGACAGTTCCGACACTAGGCTGTGCTCGACATAAGTACCGATTTCCATATGCTCACCGCGACCGGTGGCACCCAGCTCCTTGATACCGGCAATTTCCTGGCCGAAACGCACGCAGCGGGTGCAGTGAATACAGCGGGTCATATCGGTCTGAATCAACGGCCCGATGTCTTTGTCTTTAACCGCCCGCTTACGCTCGGAGAAACGGCTGATGCCTTCTCCGTAGCCCATCGACAGGTCCTGCAACTCGCACTCGCCGCCCTGATCGCAAATAGGACAATCGAGCGGGTGGTTAATCAGCAGAAATTCCATCACACTGCGCTGGGCATTAACGGCAATCTTGGAGTCAGTAAAGACTTTCATGCCATCCGACACCGGGGTGGAGCAGGCCGGTAACGGTTTACGCGCTTTGTCCACCTCGACCAGACACATACGGCAATTGGCCGCAATCGACAGTTTCTTGTGGTAACAGAAACGCGGAATATCGATCCCGGCCTCATCCGCGGCCTGGATAATCATTTTGGTGGGATCCACTTTGAGTGGAATGCCGTCGATTTCGATATTAACCATACTGTCAGTCTTTATGCCGTGTTATCCATGCAACGTCCATGGTCGATGTGATACTGGAATTCATCACGGAAGTGTTTGATAAAGCTTATCACCGGCGCCGCCGCGGCATCGCCCAGCGCACAGATGGTGTTGCCGTTAATGTTTTCGGCCATATCCACCAGCTTGTCCAGATCTTCCTGCCGACCCTGCCCTTCTTCGATACGTTTAATGACGCGATAGAGCCCTTTATCTTATACACAT
>JABURN010000237.1 GCA_014762585.1 Methylophaga sp. | reverse complement strand
CACCGAACCCTGCTGGAATAAATAACGCATCGCTACGTCATAACAGATCAGTAACACCATGCCCAGCACCAGCCAGGACACGGCTTTACCGGTGGACTCGGTAAATTTGTCTATGCCTGTGATCAGGCACGCCGCCGATAATTTCATTTCAAATTCATTAATCTTGATTACAATCGGCTAAGTGTCCCACAATCCGGCTTCAAGCTCTAGAGCCGGTGAAGTGGTAAAGTAAGCTCAGGACCTACACGGAGAAATGCTATGGATAACGAAACCGTCAAAAAAAACGTCAGCAACAAAAATCAGTGGCTGCGGATTCTCTACATGATTCTGTTTGCTGTCATTCTTTACCTGGTGATGATGCTGGTCACCGTGGTCGTGATTGTTCAGTTGCTGTTTGCCCTGTTCACCGGCAAGCCGAATGATGATATCGGCGATTTTGCCGACGACTTATCGAAATATGTTTACCGGATTGTGGCATTTCTTACTTACACCGATGATCGCCGGCCTTTCCCTTTCGATAACTGGGAACAGGAGGATGATAGTGCTGATGACGATGACGACGATTATTCGCAGTCAGTAGAAAACATGGGCGATGCCGGTCAGCCGGGCGGTGATCGTCGCAATGACCCCAATCAAAAATAATTAGAAAACAAGAGGATAGTAAATAACCATGTTGATGGTGATTTCACCCGCAAAAACACTGGATTTTGATGCCGCGCCAGTTACCAAAGATTTCAGTCAGCCGAGGTTCCTGGATGACTCGGCCAAACTAATCGACAGACTGAGAAAGCTGAGCACGGCTGATATTGCCAGCCTGATGAAGCTCAGTGACAAACTGGCCGGACTCAATGCAGCCCGTTATGAGTCCTGGCATACCCCTTTTGATGCTGACAATGCCAAGCAGGCCGTGCTGGCGTTTAAAGGGGATGTCTATACCGGTCTTGATGCCGAAACACTGGATAAAGCGGGTTTTGATTACGCTCAGAAGCACCTGCGTATCCTGTCGGGTTTGTACGGAGTTTTGAAACCGCTGGACCTGATTCAACCTTACCGGCTGGAAATGGGCACCAAGTTGGACAATCCGGCGGGCAAGGATCTGTATGCTTTCTGGGGCAAAAAACTGCGTGAATCATTGCAGCAGGAAGAAAGCCTGCAAGACGGTGTTTTGATTAACCTCGCATCCAATGAATATTTTAAATCGGTACAGGCTAAGCAACTGGATGCCCGTATTATTACGCCGGTGTTCAAGGACTGGAAGAACGGCCAGTACAAGATGATCAGCTTTTATGCCAAGAAAGCCCGTGGACTGATGAGCCGCTATATCATCGACCACCAGTTATCTGACCCTGAAGCCATCAAGCAGTTTGACTACGATGGTTACCGTTTCAGTGAAGAGATGTCCAAAGCTGATGACTGGGTCTTTATCCGTGACCACTGATTAAGCTGAGCTGGTCTTATGTTTTCATGGATGAAACAATCGATACTGAAACCGCTGCTGGTAATAATGCTGCTGGCAGCGGTTTTTCCTGTTCTGGGCGCTGAACAACGTCTTTCTTTGACCAATGCAGAGCAGAAATGGCTGGCCAGTGTTGATGTTATCCGCCTTTGCAGCGATCCCGACTGGATGCCCTATGAAGCGATCGGAGAAGCCGGCCAGCACACCGGCATCATGTCCGACTTTCATGAATTGTGGTCGCAAATGATGGATAAACCGGTGAAGCTAGAGCCCACCGTGAGTTGGGAGCAGGCATTGCAGTTCATGCAGGAAAACAAGTGTGATGTCCTATCCAGCGCTCAGGATGTGCCCAGCCGTCGCCATTACCTTAGCGTCACCCGGCCTTTTATCAATTATCCCTTTGCCGTTGCGACGCAGCCAGGCCAGCAGTTCATCATTAATCTGCTGCCGTTAATGGATAAATCCTTTGCGATGGTCAAAGGCTATGCTGCGGTGGAGCTTATCCGGGCCCAGTATCCGGATATCAGACTGATGCTGGTGGATTCAGCCAAAGTGGGCCTCAAACTGGTGGAGAAGGGCCGTGTCTATGGGTTCATCGATACCGTTCCCAGCATCAATTATCAGACACTCAAGCACGGTA
Source organism: Methylophaga sp. (assembly GCA_014762585.1). Lineage (GTDB taxonomy): Bacteria > Pseudomonadota > Gammaproteobacteria > Nitrosococcales > Methylophagaceae > Methylophaga. The sequence goes on along the minus strand of JABURN010000237.1, from coordinate 10,063 downwards.
TTTCGCATATCAAAATCAGTGGCGTACTGGAACAGCATTATGCGATGTCGGTCGGGGTCCGTCACGACCTGCCCCAGTTGCTCTCCATTTACAACAAAGCCATTGCCGAGACGCATGAAGAAGAGCGGCAGCGGATCCTCAACAACTGGCTGTCACTGGAATTTGACTACAAGGTCGATATGACGCTGGTTTGGCAGGTGCTCGCAGTCCTTGCGTTACTGACTTCCCTGTTTTTATATCACTATTTCACCGTCAGACGGGCCAACAGGGAGTTACAGCAGGCCAACCGGCAACTGGAACATGTTTCGCAACGGGATCATCTGACCGGAATGCCCAACCGCCTCTTTCTGCAGCAGGCTTTTGAGGCGGAACTGCAACGTTACCAACGCTATGGGCATAGCTTTTCACTGTTGATGATGGATATTGATCATTTCAAACGTATTAACGATGCATTTGGTCATGTGGTCGGTGATGAGATTCTGAAAACCATGGCGAATCTGCTCCTGGAAAACGTGCGTGGCATCGATATAGCTGGTCGCTGGGGTGGCGAGGAGTTTTTGATCCTGTGTCCTGAAACTGATTTGCAGGGTGCCTGGAATCTGGCTGAACAGCTGCGTAAGCTGATTGGCCAGACCGAATTCGGGCTTGATAACATGAACATCACAGCCAGTTTCGGTGTTACCGATTTTCGGGATGATGAAATGATTGAAGACTGTATCAAACGGGCAGACCAGGCACTCTATCGCGCCAAACACAGCGGTCGTGATCAGACCATCAGTTATTAAGTCAGATGAAACGACTTTTTTTTGCTTTATGGCCCGATGATAAGACCCGCGCTGAGATTGATGCGCTCAATCAGTCGATAGCGCAACCGGGACGTAAACTGGTGCCGGAAAACCTGCATATCACTCTGGTGTTTCTGGGCAATGTCGATGATGCTATCGCTGAAGCCATCCAGTGCGATGCTGCGATGATTAAGAGTAGTCCGATCTCACTGCAATTCGATGAACTCGACTATTGGAAACGGCCACGAGTCTTGTGTCTGACCTGTCATCGGCAGCCGAAGAATTTATACTCACTGGTCAACGCTCTGACCCGCATGGTTGAGGCTTATCCGGTAAGGCTGGATAAACGCCATTACCGCGCCCATATTACGCTGGCACGTAAGGCCCGGCAGCGCCCTTTAAAACAGTTTGAGCCCATCAGGTTTTTTGCTGAGCATTTTGCCCTGGTGCAGTCGATTTCGACACAGCAGGGCGTTAGATATGAAGTTCTTGAGACCTGGCCGCTACTGGCCTGATTAAGCCTGGTGCTTCAAAATTGCCGGCTCGGCTTCCCAGGTCGGCGAGGCGCTGAACCAATAGTCCCGTTTCACCCCCAGAAGTCGATACAGGCCTTCCGGCAGGTCTTTCTTGATAGTGTTGATATCCGGTTGTACATAGGCGTAGCTCATGACGCCATGAATATAGTGATAGACCAGTCGTGCCTGTTGTTCCATATCGCCGCTGCGTTCCAGATAGCCGCCGGCATCGAGGGCTTTAATCAGAGCTAGATTGTAGGTAATCGCGGTCTGAGAGAGGTTTTTCAGTGCTTCCAGTACTTTCTCATCATCGGTACCGATTTGTGCACCGGCATTGAAAAAGGGGCAACCGCGAACGGTGTTATCGCTGAGTTTGGAGCGGAACAGGAACTGAATCAGGTTTTCCAGTTGTTCCAGTGGGCTGTTAACGGGGGAAAAGATGTTGTCGAGATCTTTTTTGATGACCTGCCAGTAATAGGCGGTGGCTTCACAGAACAGGCTGGCTTTGGATTCAAAGTGGTGATAAAACGCGCCTTTGGTGACGCCGGCCTGTTTACATATCTCATTGACGCCGACCACGCTGTAATTGCTTTGCCAGATCAGCGCCAGTGCTGTTTCCAGCAATTTTTCTTTGGTTTCTACAACAGACATCTTGTTCGCTACATAAAAAGTGAGTTGCCAGTATAAATACCATACGGTTTGTGTGGCAAGGAAAATGTCATCGCTTTGTCATATTTTTTGCGCAGAACAGGGCTTTATGTAAATAGCATGGTAGAGAGCTGGTTTTATTTTAAATCAATAGGATAGACGAGCACCGACAGCAATTTATGCGGTTCAATAAGTGCCTGACTTGACGGGCATACCGACCGGTATGTAAGCTTTCGCTTCTGCATTCCACTCTGGAATGGTTTCAAGGAAGGTCAGCGCTGCCAATCAGGCAGTGGGAGAAAATGCATGTCAAACACGTCATCAAAACGTCAATCACGCGGCTGGTTCAAGCTGAGCCTGTTGCTGCTGATCGCTGCCGCAGCCGTTGCCGTTTATTTTAACAGTGCCATCAGCGAGCAGACTCAGGAAGCGCCTGCCGCCGCTGCACCACCGCCACCCGTGGCTGAATTCATCACTGTTGCTCCTCAGGAAGTCCGCATCTGGACCGGGTTTTCCGGTCGTCTCAGCGCTGTGGATATCGCTGAAATAAAACCCTTGGTGGGTGGCGAGCTGCAGCAGGTGTTGTTTGAAGACGCACAGCAGGTGGAAAAGGGAGATCTGCTGTTTGTGATCGACCCGCGACCCTATCAGGCTGCCGTGAAACGTGCAGAAGCGCAGCTGACTTCGGCCCGCTCCCGCGCCAAACTGGCCAAAGATGAGCTCGAGCGCAGCGAGCAATTGGTTAAAAAGAAACTGGTATCAGAAAGTGTTTTTGATGCCGCCCAAAATGAATTTCAGGTCGCCACTGCAGCTATTGAAGAAGCCAGCAGCGCCCTGGCACAGGCCAAGCTCGATCTGGAATACTGCTATATCCGTGCACCGTTTTCCGGTCAGGTCAGCCGGGCTGAACTCACCGTCGGCAATATCATCGAGACTTCACCCAATGCGCCGGTGCTCACCACACTGGTTGCCAATGACAAGCTCTATGCCGAGTTCGACATTGATGAACAGACTTATCTGAGAACCGTGCGCCGCGCACAGGGCGACAAAGCCATGCCGGTCGAAATGACGCTGGCTGCCGATAATAGTGTGAGTTATCAGGGGCAGATACATTCATTTGATAACCAGCTGGATGTCAGCAGCGGCACCATCCGTGCCAGGGCTATTTTTGAGAACACTGACGGCGCATTGACCCCGGGCATGTACGCCAATGTGCGGTTGGGCACAGCTGAACCGCAGTCAGTGATGCTGATTCCGGAACGGGCTGTCGGCACCAATCAGGACAAGAAGTTCGTTTACGTCATCAATGAAAACGACGAAGTGAGCTATCACGAGGTGACGCTGGGTGCCCATCACGAGGGTAACCGCATCGTTTTATCCGGTCTGCAAAGCGGTGACCGTGTGGTGGTGAACGGCCTGTCGCATATTCGCCCCAACAGCAAGGTCACTGCCAAGCCCGCCGAGACTCAGCAAGTCGCCGCCACTGAATAAGCGCCACCAAGACTGTAGCTTTCTGAACGAAGGAACGCGATGAATATTTCCAAATTTTTTGTGGACCGCCCGATCTTTGCCGGCGTTTTGTCCATGCTTATTTTTATTGCTGGGCTTATCTCAATGTTCCAGCTGCCTATCTCGGAATATCCCGAGGTGGCGCCGCCATCAGTGGTGGTCAATGCCTCATTCCCGGGCGCTAATCCCAAAGTCATCGCCGAGACCGTGGCTCGGCCGCTTGAGGAGCAGCTAAGCGGTGTCGAGAACATGCTTTACATGTTCTCGCAGGCGACCTCGGATGGCCGCATGACGCTGACGGTGACCTTCAAAATCGGTACCGATCCGGATCTCGCACAGCAGATGGTACAGAACCGGGTGACCCAGGCGACGCCACGTTTGCCGGAAGTCACCCGTCAACTCGGTGTCACCGTGGTCAAGAGCTCGCCTGACCTTACCATGGTAGTGCATTTGATTTCGCCGGATAAGCGCTACGACGAGTTGTATCTGCGTAACTATGCCTTGATGCATGTGAAAGACGAGCTTGCCAAGGTGGAAGGTGTCGGTAATGTGCGCCTGTTCGGCTCCGGTGACTATGCCATGCGGATCTGGCTCAACCCGGAAAAAGTGGCTGAGCGGGGACTCACTGCCAGTGATGTAGTCAGTGCTATCCGTGAACAGAACGTGCAGGTTGCGGCCGGTCTGATTGGCGGTGCGCCGATGGATGATGCGGTTGAGCTGCAACTGCCGATTAACGCCAAAGGCCGTCTGGAAACACCGGAAGAGTTCGAGGAAATTATCATTCGAGCCGGCGATGCGGGACAGATCACCCGACTGAAGGATGTCGCCCGGGTCGAACTCGAAGCTTCCGAGCACAGCCTGAACTCCATGCTTAATAACCAGCCGGCGGTGGCGATTCCGATCTTCCAGTCGCCCGGCGCGAATGCCATTCAGATTTCCGATAGCGTCCGGGCCAGCATGGCTGACCTCAAGCAGCGTTTTCCTGAAGGTGTGGATTACGAAGTCGTCTATGACCCGACGGTATTCGTTAAGGAATCGATTCGTGCGGTGATCAAAACCCTGCTGGAAGCACTGTTGCTGGTCGTTATTGTCGTGGTGGTGTTCCTGCAGACCTGGCGCGCCTCACTGATTCCGCTGCTGGCGGTGCCGGTATCGATTATCGGTACTTTTGCGGTCATGCATCTGTTCGGTTTCTCGATTAATACCTTGTCGCTGTTCGGGCTGGTACTGGCGATAGGTATCGTGGTCGATGATGCCATCGTTGTCGTGGAAAACGTCGAACGTAATATCGAATCCGGGCTGTCGCCGCTGGAAGCCAGTTACCAGGCCATGCGCGAGGTCAGTGGACCGATTATCGCTATTTCTCTGACCCTGGTGGCGGTGTTTGTGCCGATAGCCTTTGTCAGTGGTCTGACCGGTCAGTTCTATCAGCAGTTTGCGATGACGATTGCCATCTCCACCGTGATTTCTGCCGTCAACTCGCTGACTCTGAGTCCGGCATTATCAGCCCTGTTACTGCGTGGTCATGATGCGCCCAAAGACCGTCTGACCAAGGTCATGGACTTTTTGTTTGGCTGGTTCTTTAGGTTGTTCAACCGGAGCTTCAAACGGGCCTCACACGGTTATTCCAACTCGGTGGCGGGACTGCTCAGGCATAAATCCATTTCGGTGGTGATTTATGCCATTTTGCTGGGCTTTACTGTCTATGGTCTGAACGCCTTGCCCAAGGGCTTTGTTCCGGCTCAGGACAAGCAGTATCTAATCAGCTTTGCTCAGTTACCGGACGGTGCTTCTCTGGCACGCACAGAGGAAGTGATTCGTGAAATGGGCCGGATTGCACTGGAAGAACCGGGTGTTGCCAATGCGGTTCAGTTCCCCGGCCTGTCGGTGAATGGTTTTACCAATAGCCCGAGTGCCGGCATTGTGTTTGTGCCTCTGGATGCCTTTGATGAACGCACCGATCCAAGTCTATCGGCAGGTGCTATCGCTGGTCGTCTGCAGGCCAAGTTTGCGCAGATTGAGGAAGCCTTTATTGCGATTTTCCCACCACCGCCAGTGCGCGGTCTGGGAACGACAGGTGGTTTCAAACTGCAGATAGAGGATCGCGCTGATCTGGGTTATGAAAAACTGGCCGAAGCAGTGGATCAGACCTTGCAACAGGCCTGGCAGAGTCCGGCTTTGACCAGTGTCTATTCCAACTACGAAATCAATGTACCCCAGCTCTTCGCCGATCTGGATCGCACCAAGGCCAAGCAACTGGGGCTGAACGTCAAGGAAATCTTCGACACCATGCAGATTTACCTCGGCTCGTTGTATATTAATGATTTCAACCAGTTTGGCAGGACCTATCAGGTGATCGCCCAGGCTGATGCGCCTTACCGTAACAGCCCGGATGATGCGCTTAATCTCAAGGTGCGTAATACCCAGGGTGAGATGGTGCCGCTGGGCAGCGTCATCGAAATGCAGGAAAGTTATGGTCCAGAGAGTGCCGCACACTACAACGGTTATCTTGCTGCTGATCTTAACGGTAATGCCGCGCCCGGTTATTCCAGCGGTCAGGCGCAGGATGCGATCAGTGAAATCCTGGAGGAAACCTTGCCACCCGGCATGGTGTTCGAATGGACCGATCTGACCTATCAGCAGGTATTGAGCGGTAACACGGCGATGTATATTTTCCCGTTGTGTCTGTTACTGGTATTCCTGGTGCTGGCGGCACAATACGAGAGTCTGATTTTGCCGCTGGTGGTCATCACTATTGTGCCGTTATCTATTTTGGCAGCAGTATTCGGCGTCTGGGTTACTGACGGGGACAGTAATATCTTCACCCAGATCAGTTTCTTTGTGCTGGCAGGGCTGGCGAGTAAGAATGCGATCCTGATTGTGGAATTCGCGCGGGAACTGGAGATCAACGGCATGCAGACTGTTAAAGCGGCAATCAAAGCCAGCCGCATGCGTCTGCGCCCGATTCTGATGACTTCGTTCGCCTTCATTATGGGCGTGGTACCGATGGTGCTGTCGACCGGTGCCGGCTCGGAAATGCGTAACGATATCGGTATTACCGTGTTCTCAGGTATGCTCGGGGTGACCTTCTTCGGTCTGTTCTTCACACCGATTTTCTATGTGCTGCTGCGTAAACTGGAAGGCAATCGTCGCTACCATAGCCACAGCCACGTGGTGATGCAGTAACAAAGATTCAGCGGCGGGCGGTCAATGTGCGACCGTTCGCCGTTGACAGTATCAGGGCGCCACTGGCGTCGAAATCCAGCCTCACCACCTCAGTCAGCAGCTTAAGAAAGCGTTGTTCCTGCTTCATCAATGCCGGTGCACAGCTTTTGCGGGTGGCAATCGGATCAGCAATATCAAGCTGTTCATTGAACTCGTAGGCGGTGGTGTACTGATTACAGCTGGCGTGACCCGACAAGCGGCCTTTGCCGTCAAACTGTAAGGTGACTCGGGTGAAGTCAATCATTCCCTGGCCGGCGATATCCTCAACCAGCCATTCTTTGCCGGTCAACAAGGCATAGCTGTCACCGCCACATCCACTGAGATGAATATCACTGTAATGTATTTCCACATGTTGTGGATAAGGTCTGCCGGACATGCTGTCGCGGCACAGACTGTTGAGTACATTGACTTTGAGCAGTGAGCTGTTGGTTTCAGAGAAAAGGACGAAACCGCTATGGGTCAGTTTCAGTTCCGGGTAGGGAATAACCAGCTGTTGCTCACCATAATTCCAGTTGAGCAACACTTCATCGACATTGGCCGATAAAGTCCAGCCCGGCTCATTGCCATGAGCACGAAAAGGAAATAAAGCCAGTACGTCTTCACTGACCCGGGCACAACCCGGCCATTCGAAGTCAGCCATGGATAAGATAGCTTCATCGCCTTTATTCCAGAATACGACTTTGCCGTCGGATGACTGATATTTTGCGCCTGAGGCGGAAACAACGCTTTGCAGGTGATAAACATCATCCTGCAGATGCAGTTGCAGCTGCTGGCCCTGAGCAACCAGCTTCAGCGTTTTTTCGCCACAGAGGAATAAATCAGATTCAGCAGACTGAGGCGGTATCACCGGCAACAGGGTGACTTTGCCCAGCCTGGTTTCTTCGCTGGCGCGGTCGACAGTATGGAGTTCACTGCTAGTCCAGCGTCGCCCCTCTGCCGTTTGATAGGTAATTCTCAGAATATAGGATGTGCCTATCTGTAATTGATCGCGGTAGACCCTTAGCTTGAAGGGCAGCGGATGTTGTGGCTTTTCCAGCGCTGTCTTTTTTTCGACAGTCATGGCATTGCCGTCTGGCAGCGCAGAGAGTTTTTCCAGTCTGAGCGTTAGAGTACTTCCTCTTTTCGCATTCGCCTTGCCCTGGATGTCTATCTCACCGCTAATCAGGATGGCTTGCTGATTGATATTTTCTGAGGCTGACTGATCACAGCCGGTCACTGACAGCAAAAGGAACAAACTCAGTATCAAACAAATCAAGCGGGTCATAACTCATCATCCTGATAAGAACTTCAGTTTGATGATAGCGCGAACTGCTTATTGTCTGACAACAAGCAGTTCACGAAACCGCCTGATCGCGGGCGCTATACTTTAAACTGGTTAATCAGTTTCTGCAGATCTGCGGCCAGTCTGGCCAGGCTCTGACTGGTTTCAGTGGTCTGAGAAGTACTATCAGCATTCTCCTCTGCAACCTGGGCGATATTGGTGATATTTCGATTGATATCCTCGGCTACAGCGCTTTGTTCTTCTGCCGCACTGGCAATATGTGTATTCATGTCGAGAATGGATTTCACCTTGTCAGAAATCACATCAAGTGACTGGCCAGCTTCTTCCACTTGCGTCACGGTCAGTTCGACCTGTTCTTTACCGCTGAGCATGGCATTGACACAATGATTGGCGCCGCTTTGCAGACGTTCGATAATGGTTTTGATTTCTTCAGTCGACTGCTGACTGCGCTGGGCCAGAGTGCGCACTTCGTCAGCGACCACAGCAAATCCGCGACCGGATTCACCGGCACGGGCCGCTTCAATGGCAGCATTTAAAGCCAACAGATTGGTTTGTTCGGCGATTTCCTGGATGACGGTCAGCACCGTACCGATGTTGTCACTTTCCAGCTGCAGATTTTTGATGGCCTCGGCATTGTTGGTGCTCTGCACGGCAAGCTGTTTGATACCGGCCACAGTTTTCTGCACAACCGATTTACCTTTAACGGTTTCCTCGTCCGAGGTCTTGGACGCATTTGCAGCCTGAGCAGCATAGCGGGCAACTTCCTGAACCGTGGCGGTCATTTCATTCATCGCGGTGGCCACTTGTTCACTGCTACTTTTCTGATTGATAACGCCTTCACGGCTTTGCTGTGAAACCACTGCGAGTTGTTCCGCTGCGGCGCTCACAGTCTGTGCCGAAGTCAAAACATCTTCGATCAGTTTCTGGAAAGCCCCGGTCATGCCATTAAAAGATTCAGCCATCTCGGCAATTTCATCCTTACCATTGACAGGTACGCGGATGCTGAGGTTTTTTGTGTCTTCCACTTCATGCATGGTGTCAGACAGTTTTTGCAATGGTTGGATAATACTGCGGCTGATGGCCATGATAAGCCAGATGATAGCGACGCCCATCAAGATGGATATCGCACGAATCCACAGTTCATAGCGCTGAATGGTGGCCGGTACCGATGACTTCATCAGCTCATCCAGGCTATCAAGCGCAGCCTGGCTCTGGTGAATGGTGGCTCGCATTTCACCGAGTAAGCCACTGTCACTGTCCAGGCCTTTATTCTGATAACCCTCAACCAGCGCCAGAAAATCCTGTTGGTAATTATCGAGCAGACCGCTGATTTCAGCTTGGGTGCCAGCTGGCAGGAAGCTGTCATTGAGAGCAAGCTTGAAAGTCTGAATCTGGTCGTTGAAGCGCGGGATATATTTCATGTCCAGACGCAGCATGAAATCTTTTTCATGACGTCTCAACATCAGCATATGCTTGAGCAGCGTGTCTTCATTGAAGCTGTTGAGTCGTTCCTCGATATTATGAACAGAGGAGCGTAATGCGCCATAAAGGCCATCTGTGGGCGTGAGTCCAATTTCTTTCTGTAAGGCATAAATGTCACTGAAAACAATGGCGTAGTCACTGACATAGAAGCCGAGATCTTCAGCTGCTGTGCTGTCCAGTCCCTGTTTTTCCAACTCAATCACCATTTGATCAGCGCGGCTTATCAGCGACGCCTGAGTTTTTTGAAAACCGCTAATGTATTTGGGATCCAGTCTGGCCAGAAAATCTTTCTCGTGCCGTCTCAGTGTCAGCATTTCCACTTCCGCCTGCTGAGCTTCAATAGCCAGTGTTTCCAGCTGCACCACCTTACGCATGGCATATTGTTCCAGCGCCAGGATGATGATGAGTGTCAGTGCCACCATGATGGCTACGACGATGAGTTTCTTTTTGACGGTCAGCTGGCTGAGCATGGGGTGGTTCCTTGTTATTATTGTCTCTCGAGGACAAACGAATCAGTCTGCAGATTATGTCGGCCTCTGAGCGATTTTCATTAATCGCTTTTATCAATTTTTAGTTGCTGATTAACTGAGTCTGGCTTGGGACTTTTTCCAGTTGCC
>JABURN010000218.1 GCA_014762585.1 Methylophaga sp. | reverse complement strand
ATACCAGCGGTCATACCACTGGCCGTCTATAAGCAGTCCCATTCGCTGACTCCGGTTTATTTATTTAGATCGCTAATGAGGCCATTGCCAGCCCACAAGGTTCCAATTCCCCCAGTGCTGGAGGGTTTACTGTCGACCTGTGATTGGGCAGAGTGAGCATGTTTGTCTAATCTGATTCAGCCATTGGATACCACATGAAAAAAAGCCTGATCGCTCCGCTGTTATTGATTGTGTTGGTCACCGTCTTGTGTTTAATCGCAGGCTATTACATCAAAGACTTTCGCTTTGATGCCTCGGAAGACACGCTGGTCGCAGAAGGCGATCCGGATCTCGCCTATTACCGGGATGTCAGTGAGCAGTTCGGCGGTGAGGGCTTTCTGGTACTCACCTATAAACCTACTGAGCAGGCATTAATTAGTCCGGCCAGCATAGACAAGCTGCAGCAGTTGGTTAGCAAACTGGAGCAGATTAAAGGCGTCAGTAATGTCGACTCCATGCTGGAAGCACCATTACTGCAGAGCCCGCCCGTACCGGTATCAGAGTTGGCGACGGGTTACCGGACATTGCTGTCAGAGGATGTCGATCTGGCGATGGCCAGAGAAGAACTGACCCAAAGCCCTTTGTTCAAAAACCTGCTGATATCGGAAGATGGCCAGACCACGGCGATTAGAATCCAGCTGGAACAAAATCAGGAGCTTGCCGAAATCAGGCAGCAGCGTCGTCAGTTACGTGCCATTGAAACCCCGACAGCTGAGCAGGAACAACAGCTGGCGTCGATTGAGGCGCGGTATCAGAAAATCTACACCCAGCATCTTGAGGACCGGGAACAGTTAATCGCTGATATCCGCTCTATTCGAGATAATCTCAATGATGATGTTGTTGCCTATCTCGGCGGCGTGCCGATGATTGCGGCTGATATGATCAGCTACGTGAAACAGGACGTCGTGGTGTTCGGGACGATTGTTATTGCCATCATTTCGGCGATGCTGTTCTGGCTGTTCAGACAGTGGCGCTGGGTGCTGTTTCCGCTTGCCAGCACCGGTGTCACTATCTTTCTAACCACCGGCATTCTGGGCTTTTTACAGCAACCGACCACGGTCATCTCCTCCAACTATATATCGCTGCTGACCATTTTCTGCATTTCTTTCGCGATTCACCTTATCGTCCGTTACCGCGAGTTGGGGACCAAACATCCCGACAGGGCGCATCATGATCTGGTCGTGGAGACGATGAAAGACAAGCTGGCGCCCTGTGTCTATATGGCGCTCACCACCATGGTGGCTTTCGGTTCTCTGGTCACCAGCGATATTGTGCCGGTGATGGATTTCGGCTGGATCATGAGTGTCGGCATTCTGGTGTCCTTCCTGATGACTTATGTGTTATTTGCCGGCATTCTGCTGCTATTGCCGAGAAGTGGGGACCGGGCCCGCCTTCATGATGAACCCGGTATGACAAAAGTGCTGAGTGCATTGGCAGTAAACCGTACCAAGCTGGTTTTGGGACTGATGCTGATTAGCGTGGTGATTGCTTCGTTTGGCATCAGCCGGCTCAGCATGGATAACCGCTTTGTCGAATATTTCCGTGACCACACCGAAATTCACAAAGGTCTGGAATTTATTGATAAAAACCTGGGCGGCACCATGCCCATGGATATCATTCTTCAGTTCCCGCCTTATGAAGAACCGGATGAAGAAGAGGCCAGCTTTTTCAGCACCGGGGATGAGGATACCAACTCCAGGCTCTACTGGTTCACACCTACCAAGATTCAATACCTGCGGGACATGCATGCGTACCTGGAAAGCAAGGAAGCGATAGGCAAAGTTATCTCCCTGGAAAATCTGGAACAGGTCGCCCAGACTTACAACGACGGCGAGCCACTGGGACCGGTTGAACTGGTTACCGCGCTCAAAGCGATGCCGGAGCGTGTATATCATGATTTGATTGAGCCATACGCCTCACCCGAAAGTGGGATGATGCGCATCACGCTTCGTCTGCATGAGACGGTGCCTGATTACACCATCGAAGGCCTGATTAGCGATATCAAAAACCATGCAGTCGATGAGCTGGGTTTTGAGCCTGACAATGTGCAGATAACCGGTATGGCTGTCTTGTTCAACGGCATGCTGCAGCATCTGTTTGATTCGCAGACTTCCACGCTGCTGTTTGTGATCCTGGCGACCTTAGTCATGTTTATTCTGCTTCTGCGCTCATTGACACTGGCCGTGGTGGGGTTGATTCCCAACGTGCTGGCTGCCGCCACCGCACTGGGTCTGATGGGCTATCTCGGCATTCCGCTGGATGTAATGACGATTACCATCGCCGCCATCATTATCGGGATCGGCGTCGATGATGCCATTCATTATCTGCACCGTTTCCGGAAAGAGTATGCTGTCAGTCATTACGTCAGAACAGCGGTTAGCCAGAGCCACCACAGTATCGGTAATGCCATTTACTACACCTCAATCACGGTGATTATCGGCTTTTCAGTACTGGCTTTTTCCAACTTTATTCCCAGCGTTTATTTTGGTCTGATGACCGCACTCGCCATGTTGCTGGCATTGATGGCCAATCTGACCATTCTGCCAGGTCTACTGATTCTCGCTTACCAGTCTAAAGATAAAAAGCGAACTCAGGGCCGGCAAAACTGACTTATTGATAGAAATATTTATTCGGAAAAGGGATACAACAATGATGCGACAAACGACTTTTTTCCATCTGCTCATCATGTCATGCCTGCTTTTCTTTACGCTGTCAGCCAGCGCGCAGCAGGACAGCAACAACCCGAGAGAAATCATTCAGGAATCCACTGATGAAGTGCTGGATATCATTAAGGAACATCAGACCCTGGAAGAAAGCCAGATGACTGAGGCCATGGCAGACGACCTGTTTCAGGTGCTTGAACCTGTTGTCGACTTTGATGCGATTGCCCGCGGGGTGATGGGTAAGCACGGCAAACAAGCAACCAGTCAACAAAAGCAGGACTTTTCGGCCGCGTTCAAACGCAGCCTGTCGAAACTGTATATGAAAAGCTTCCAGACCTTTGAAATCAAAAGCATTGAAGTGCTGCCACTGGCCGATGACTTTAACGCACAAAGCGATAAGCGGGCCTATATCAAAATGAAAGCCCAGACCGGCGACAACCGAATCTATTCGATCGATTACGCAATGGGCAGAAAAGACAGCAGTCAGCCCTGGCAGGTGCACAATATTATTCTGGACGGAGTCAACCTGGGACTGGTCTACATGAACCAGTTTGATGGTGCTGTCAGCCGCCATGGCAGTGTGGAGGCAGCCATCAATAACTGGTCCGCAGATGAAATGGAAAAAGTCGAGGAGCTATAGGCGCCTCGTACAGCATATACCCTGAGCGTTTATCTGCTGGCTGAGTGCCGTTGCTGCAGTTGCCCGGCAATTTGCTCGGACAATTTATCCAGATTTTCGCCCAAAGCTCTGACCAGGGCAGGGTAGCCGGACTGTTTTAATTCGGTCTGTAGGTCAAAACGCTCAATCTGCTCGACTTTGCCTTGTTGATTTCTGAGCTGCCACTGCCCGCTGGTGAGCGCCAGCCCATCGTAGCGTCCATGGAAGGCATGTATCTCTATAGACAAGCGTAAAGCCGCAGCGGTCTGAGACCCGACCACTGTGTAGGGTTGCTGTTCCCGGTTCAGACGTGCCTGCAAACCACGATTGATCTGCTGTCTTAAATCTTCTGCCCAGACATGATTTTTTGCCTGATTCAGTGTGATGTCATCCAGTTGCAGCACCAGACCGGATTTGTCCAGAAAGTCAGCCAGTGACACATCACTGATTTGCAGCAGACGCGCTGCTTCCAGCTTGTCTGCTGTTGCTGGCTGGCCACCGGGAGAAGGCAAAAAGTAATGCTGTTTATCTACCGCCTGGTTGGCACAGGCCGACAGCAGCACAATAAGCAGAGCGGTTATAAAAGGTTTCAACGTCATCACAATAAAACAGCTCCTGTTAAGGTCTGGCTGCCGGCGGCTGCGGGTCATCTTCTGCCGGCGGGTTAAAAATCAAGGCGTTAGGCTGTTCACCTAAAGTGCGGGCGAGGGGCTGCAGATCACGCAGCAGAGTATCCAGGCTTTGCAGCGTCTTATTCAGTTCCTGGTAAGTCTGTGACTCTGGTGACAGGCCTTCAATAGCTTTACGCAGTTCAGACAGGGTCTGATTGATATTGGCCGGTACCTGCTGAATTTCAGGATTATTCAGCATGTCCTTAATACTGGCTGTCAGTTCGCGGACTTCGCGCAGCAGGGATTCTGATTGCTGCATATTCTCGTCCATACCATCCAGTATCGGCTCAACCTGCATGGCGTTGAGCTTGTCGAGCAGGCTGGATACCTTCAGCTCGATTTGCGCCAGACCCGTTGGTGTGGTCGGTATCACCAGCCGATCTTCAAATTTCTCAGCCACATAGTCCTCAGCGCTGTCACGTTTAAAATTCAAGTCAACGAACAGGGCGCCTGTCAGCAAATTGGCTGATTTCAACGTGGCATGCAAGCCGTTACTGACAATATTCTGCAAACGTTCATGCCAGGCTTCCAAATCAATTTTTTCCTGTCCATCAAGGCGTTGTGGCTCAATGCTAATCAGGACTGGAATGGCGAAATTATCACGAATGCGCCGCTCAGGCGACGTAAAGCGCCAGGGGACTTCCTTGACCGTGCCAACCCGGATACCCCTGAATTCGACAGGGGCCCCTTTGGTCAGACCGCGTACCGTGTCTTCCACCAGCAGGACAAACTCGATCGAGTCACTGAACATCCCCTGGCGGGCACTTTCTTCGTTGGCAAAAAGCTTGAAAATTTTGTCCGGTTCGATAGGCGTGGCAGGTAATTCTTCCATCACACCGAAGGTGACACCGCCACTGATTAAGGCCTCCAGTGAGGCGACATCGAGTTTAAAGCCACTTGCCCCAAGCTCTAGGTTAATACCCTTGGCTGACCAGAAGCGGGTGCTGGAATTAATCAACGTATCATAGGGCTTTTGTATGAAAAGCTGGTGATGTACTTTTTGCGTATCTTCCATGAATTCAGTGGTTTCCACGCGGCCGACGCTATAGCCCTGATATGTAACAGGATCGCCGACACGAAGTGAGTTACCGAGTTGGCTTACCAGCCTGATACGCAGACCCTCTTCGCCATCCAGGGCCACAGGCGGCTGCTCTAATACTTCAAACTCACGCTGAGGCTGTTCTGACTCACCCGGGTGAAGCTGAATATAAGCGCCAGATAAGACAGTGCCAAAACCACTGATGCCTTCACGGCTGATACGCGGTTTGACGACCCAGAAACGGGTATCCTCGACCAGGACTTCCTCAGCATCGTGATTAATCCGTGCCATGATGAGGGCGTGGCTGAGATCATCAGATAACTTGACCTCTTCAACACTGCCGATATCGACATTGCGGGTTTTAATGCGGGTTTTACCGGCCTCAATACCCTCAGCATTGGAGATGGTCAGCGTCACCAGCGGGCCGGTGTGGAGATAACTGTCAACAACCAGCCAGGCGCCAATCAATGCCGCCACCACGGGGATGATCCAGATGGGGGACAGGCGCGATGCCTTGAGCGTCGTCGCTTTGTGTAAATCCGTATTCTGCGGCTGGTCGGCTGAACCGTTTTCACTCATGGAGCGGGTCCTTGAAAGCTTGGTTGGATTGTTCGGAAGGTTTGTCCCAGATTAAACGAGGGTCAAAACTGATGGCAGCCAGCATAGTCAATATTACCACTAGCGCAAAGGCGAGGGCAGCTGGCCCCGGCGTGATCGACATTAAGTTGCCCGCCCGGATCAGGGCGACAAGAATCGCGACCACAAACACATCGACCATTGACCAGCGTCCGATAAATTCAATGATTCGATACAGGCGGATGCGGCTGCGGTGAGTGATCTCACTGCTTTTGCCGACCCGCAGACACAACCAGCCCAGAGCCAGAATCTTGCCCACCGGCACGATAATACTGGCAGTGAAAATAATCAGGGCTATCGGCCAGGAACCGCCATTAATCAAATCCACCACGCCGCCAATAATGGTATTGGGCTGCGTTTGTCCCAATCTTGTACTGTGCATAATGGGATAAACATTGGCAGGGATGTATAAAACGCAGGCGGCAATCAGCAATGCCCAGGTCCGCTGCAGAGAGTGCGACAATCTCTGTCGAAGCCGCTCACCACAGCGCTGACAAAAGCCCGTCCCTTTATCCGGTAGGCGTTGTAATAAATCACAGGTGGTACAGGCTGTGAGCTTCTGGGATGCCGCAGTCTGACCGGTCTGTGTGCCCTCAGGGGCAAGTGGTTCGCCGGCAATTGCAAACCAGAGCCAGTCATCATCTAGGGAGCGCATAGTCATTAACAAAAAAATCGCAAAGCAGCAAAAAGCCCAGAAACCGATCCCGAGTGTGATATCTGCAGAACCCGAAATTTTAAACAGGCTGACCAGCGCCCCGATAATAAACACATCGGCCATCATCCACGGGTGCAGATGTTCCAGCGAGCGGGCAATGGTCCGACTCATTCGCAGTGGCACGCCAGCCAGCAGTCCGGCTTGCAGCCAGATCACACTGGTGAGGTAAAAAGCCGGCAGGACAACGATAGTCAGGCCCACCAGGATGGCCATCAGCGGCCGATCAAAGCTCAATAATTGGGTCGCAGTCTGGCTGAGCTGAATCTGCTCACCGACACCGAATGCAGCAAAACTGACAAAAGGAAAGCTCACCGCCATCAGCAGGGCAATCAGCGCACTGACAGCAAAAGCCATACTGCGCTGTACGGGGCGGAAATGGCGTTTGACGAGAATATGCTGACAGCGTGGACAGACAGCCACCTCTCCAGGCCTAAGCGCCGGTAAAGCGACCACCCAGTCACATTCCTGACAGGCACGAAGCCGCCGGCGTCGGCCCTGATGTTCAGGAGAGCCCGGCTCTATACCCTTTAAAATTGGAGAATGATATTGCTGCAAATCAAGTTCCACTGCGAACTGAATCTAACCAGATCAGGGCTTAGCCATTGTCATCATCCCTTGGCACCCTCATCACAGCTTAACAAGCCAGTCTTTCACCGTCAGATGAAAATTGATGGCTATCGAAGCTGAGTCGATATCGTCACGCGCTTTCAAGCATCAAAACTGAATGCCAAAATGATTCAAAACAAAAATCATCGTGAAATAACAAAGCACCGTGAGTGTAATAGATATAGACAGACTCAAGTAAAAGCCTAAGCCTATTTTGAGGAGCACTGGCAAGGTAATAAAAAGAGCCAGCGAGGGGATAACAAGCCAGAAAATGCCACTGGCAAGGCTGATAATCCTAGCTGTATCACCGGTCTCATGATACAGCCAGATCATCGCAATTACAGACACCAGTGGTACCGAAGCCAGTACAGCTCCCAGCAGCGAACTGCGTTTCGCGATTTCCGAAATCGCGACGATCAGTAAGGCACTGACAATCACCTTGATGATGTAATACCACATTGTTCTCTCCCTATTTACCAGACCGTTTTTCCTGCCTGCGATGAGCGAGAATGTACAGCGCTGGCAACACGACCAGGGTAAGCAGGGTAGAGGAAATAATGCCGCCCACTACCACGGTGGCCAATGGCCGCTGCACTTCCGCGCCAGTGCCGGTATTCAGCGCCATGGGCAGAAAGCCGAGGCTGGCAACCAGTGCTGTCATTAATACCGGCCGCAAGCGTTGCATGGCACCGCTTCTGACAGCGATTAACAAAGTTTCACCTTTGTCACGCAGTTGACGGATAAAAGACAGCATGACAATGCCATTCAGCACTGCGATGCCGGACAGCGCAATAAAGCCGACAGCCGCTGAAATCGACAGTGGCATATCCCTCAGAATCAGCGATAAAACACCGCCGGTAAGCGCCAGTGGGATACCGGTGAAAACCAGCAGGGCGTCTCTTAGAGATTTAAAGGCACTGATCAGTAAGCCCAGGATCAGCAAGAGGGTGACCGGTACCACTATAGACAGTCGTTGTGTAGCAGACTGCAATTGCTCAAAGGTACCACCATAGTCGACCCAGTACCCCGCCGGCATCGACAACTGCTCGTTAATCGCAGTTTGAACATCACTGATAAAGGAGGCTAAATCACGTTCGTTGACATTGGCTGACACCAGCACATGTCGTTTGCCGTTTTCACGGTTGATTTGATTCGGACCAATGATTTTTTTTATGGTCGCAACTTCCCCCAGAGGCACATAGGACAAATCAGGCTCATCACTGTTAGGCAGTGCCACAGGTAGCTTTGACAGGTAATCAATATTTTCCCGCTTGTTATCGGCTAACCTGACAATCAGATTAAAACGCTTATCTCCCTCATAAATCAGACCGACCTCACGGCCGCCGATCGCGGTATGAATTGTCTGCTGCATATCGTTGATAGTGAGGCCCAGCAGGGCAAGATGATCACGGTCAGGTTCTATGGAGATCAACGGCAGACCGGTAATGGGTTCCATGCGGACATCGGCCGCCCCCGGAATACGATTAATAATATCAATGGCTGATTCGCCGATTTGGTTCAGCTCATCCAGATCATCGCCATAAACACGGACTGCCACATCGGCCCTGACCCCGGCGATAAGCTCATTGAAGCGCATCTCAATCGGCTGGGTGAATTCGTATTTATTACCGGGTACGGCTTCGACTGTCTGACGTAACTCATCCAGGAACGCCGCCTTGGTCTGAGTCGGATCCGGCCACTCACTGCGGTGTTTAAGAATAATATATGTATCCGCGACATTCGGTGGCATGGGGTCAGTGGCAATATCGGGCGTACCGATTTTCGAGAAAACACGCTCAACCTGTCCAAATTCCCGAATCACGCTTTCCAGCTGGTTCTGCATCTCAACGGATTGCTCAAGTCCGGTGCCGCTGATGCGAAGCGCATGCATCGCAATATCGCCTTCGTCCAGTTTAGGCAGAAATTCCGCCCCCATCCGGGTTGTCAGGCTGCTTGTCCAGACCACAAATAACAGCGCTGACAAGGCCACTATCAGAGGTGCCCGCATGGCAATACCCAGAAATGGTCGATAAGCATACCGGGCAGCCCGCATCAGGAAATTCTCACGATGTTGCACTTTGCCTCTGACAAAAATCGCCAATGATGCCGGCACAAAAGTGACGGCAAAGATCAAGGCACCGGTCAATGCCGCCATGACTGTGAAAGCCATGGGCTCAAACATCTTGGCTTCAACGCCACCGAGCGCAAACAGCGGCAGATACACCAGCATGATAATCAGCACACCGAATACTGCCGGGTTAAAGACTTCACGGGTACTTTCCATGACTTCCTGAAGACGTTCCTGTAGCGTAAGCAAACGTCCGAGACGTTGCTGGGCCAGTCCCAGCCGGCGCAGACCATTTTCAACCACAATCACCGCGCCATCGACGATCAGACCGAAATCAATCGCGCCCAGGCTCATCAGGTTGCCCGAGACCCGGTTATTGACCATGCCAGTCACTGCAAACAGCATACTGAGTGGAATAATCAACGCTGTGATAAACGCGGCGCGAAAATTACCCAGCAGGGCAAATAACACCACAATCACCAGCAGGGCACCTTCGAGCAGGTTTTTCTGCACGGTAGCAATCGTTTCTTCAACCAGGGTCGTGCGGTTATAAACCGCTTCAGCCTGGATGCCTTCGGGCAGGCTACGGTTAACCGCTGCCAGTTTCTCGGAGACAGCTTCAGCGACAATGCGGCTGTTCTCGCCGATGAGCATAAAAGCCGTGCCCAGCACTGTTTCCTTGCCATTCTGCGTTGCAGCGCCGGTCCGAAGCTGCTTGCCAAGCATCACTTCGGCTACATCTCCCACGGTGATTGGCATATCATCGCGCTTGGCAATGACCACGTTGCGTATGTCATCCAGGGTTTTGAGCTGCCCTGGGGAACGTACCAGCCACTGTTCGCCATAGCGCTCTATGTAACCCGCGCCGATATTCTGGTTGTTTTCCATCAGCGCCTGGGAAACATCAGCAAGCGTCAGTTTGTAGGCCAGTAATTTGGCCGGGTCCGGCGCGACCTGGTATTCGCGCTCATAGCCACCGACACTGTTGATTTCGGTAATTCCCGGCACGGTCACCAGTTGCGGCCTGATGATCCAGTCCTGGATGGTTCTCAGATCCTCAGCGGTATAGGGCTCACCGTTCTCTTTTGTGGCACCATCCCGAGCGCTGATGGCATAAGTGAAGATCTCGCCCAGACCACTGGCTACCGGACCTAACTGGGGCTCAGCGTTAGCAGGCAACTGTCCGCGTATAGACTGCAGCCGTTCACTGATTTGCTGCCTGCCAAGATAGATATCGGTGTCATCTTCAAAAACCACAGTGACCTGTGACAGACCATAGCGCGACAATGAACGGGTGTATGCCAGGTCGGGCAGACCAGCCATTGCCGTTTCAATCAGGTAGGTGACGCGTTGTTCTGCCTCCAGCGGCGAATAACCGGGCACTTCGGTGTTGATCTGAACCTGTTTATTGGTGATATCAGGCACCGCGTCGATAGGCAGCTGGTAGGTGTTATAGACACCCAGTCCGGCGATAAGCAGGGTCAGAACCAGTACCAGCCAGCGTTGATTTATCGCGAAGCGAATAATCGAATCAATCATTGTTCGCTCCTAATGGCTGTGGCTGGCGCCATCTTTCAGGACTTCGGCCTTGAGCAGATAGCTATTTTGGGTAACGTAGTCAGTACCAGCTTTGAGTCCGCCGATGACCTCTACATAATCATCATCCTGGCGGCCCAGTTGAACCATCCTGACTTCAAATACATTGCCGAAGCGGGCAAAAACCACGGGCATATCACGGTAGGTCTGCAGCGCCGAGCGTTTGACAGCCAATGGCACGTCGACTTGTTCAGTCACGACGCTGGCAATGACATGCATACCCGGCCGCCAGTTGCCATCAGGGTTCGCCAGTGTCGCTCTGGCACGGGCAATATGTCCCCCGGTCATCTGGGGTGAGAGGTAATCGAGTTCAGTTTCTGCAGCGTGCTCGCCATGCAGATCACTGACCTTGACCTTCATACCCTTCGAAATTGACTCGATATCCTGGGGAAACATCGACATCTCAACCCAGACTTTGGATAAATCACTGATCTCAACCAGGGTCCCCATATCAGTGTGGTCACCTTGTTTGACCGGGCGCATCGTGACTTCACCGGCAGAAGGGCTGGTGACACTATAAATCTGCAGTGTTTGCTGATTCCGTACGGTCAACAGACGCTGACCTTTTTTGACCCTGTCACCGGTCTCGACTAACACCGACTGAACGATACCAGGGTAGGGAGCATGAACATGAAACACCCGGTCTTCTGCTTTGCTGATAATGCCGTAAACCGTGTTGGTCATGGTCAATGTCTTAGGTCCGGCTGCTTCTGTATCGACACCTGATAAAGCGAGAAGCCGGTCAGTAATTTTCGCACGACCCTCATAGCTCTCGAAGTGCCAATGGTAGTCTTTGCCCTGATAACTGGCTGTGACCTCGACTTCAAATGAATGTGGCTCTGCAACCTCCTGATCACCCAGCAGATAATCATCTTCCGGCATAAAGTCGATCAAATCCTGTTCGCCACCTGTTCGGTTCAAAGTCACTGTCATCTCAACCTGAGCCGGATCAATAGCTGTTCCACCCGGTTGATACGCGTAGACCCGCATTTCAGGTGGAATACCAGACTCAAAAATCGTGAGCTCAAGACTCAATTGCTCACTCTCAAGCATACGGCCTCCATGCGGCCCCTCAGGTGGCTCATCGTGTGTGGCAGCATCGTGACCATGACCACCAGCGGCGAAGACACTGGCGTTGATCAACAAAAAAAACATCAACAGACAAAATTTCATTTTCTTATTCCTTATCAGTGGCAGAGTGAGTGGCGTCATTGACCAGGCTCATACCACTGAGCCGTTCCAGTTCCAGAAACTGCAGCTGAACTGCATGCTGTGCCTCGATAATGTCTCTTTCTATGGTGTAGAGCTCATCCTGGGCATCGACCCACTGCAGCACGTTGTAGATACCGAGTTTGTAGCCCCGTTCAACTTCTTTGAGTAGGGACCGGGCCACCGGCTTGAGCTTCTGCATGAGGCGCTTTTCCTGAGCAATGTTGTTTTGCATGGCGGCTCTGATTCGCGTCATTGCGACGCTCAGTTTCGATTTAAGCAATTCCTGCTGTGCCAGTTTTCCCTGATATTCCGCCTGCGCGGTAGCGATATTGCCCTGATTACGATCATTGAGTTGTAATGGCATAGTGAAATTGAAA
>JABURN010000050.1 GCA_014762585.1 Methylophaga sp. | reverse complement strand
GCTTCGGACGCAAAGTTACATACGTACGTATGTCGATTACCGACCGATGTGACTTTCGTTGTGTCTATTGCATGGACGAGGAAATGACGTTCATGCCGCGCGAAAAGCTGCTGACGCTGGAAGAAATTGTGTTTCTGCTCAAAGCCTTTTGCGAGCTGGGAGTAGAAAAGGTTCGCATCACAGGTGGTGAGCCGCTGGTGCGGCGTAATGTAGACTGGCTTTTTGACCAGATTGGCCAGCTCAAGCGGAACACTTCACTCAAAGAACTGACGCTGACAACCAATGGCTCTCAGTTACCCAAGCATGCCGAAGCGCTGGTTAAGGCGGGTGTGGATCGCATCAACATCAGCCTGGACTCTCTGGACCCTGAGCGGTTCAAAGCCCTGACCCGCACCGGTGAGCTGGAACAGGTCATGAAAGGCATTGAGGCGGCCAAACAGGCCGGTTTTAAACGCATCAAACTCAATGCCGTCATTATGAAAGGTCGAAACGAAGACGAAATCATCG
Organism: Methylophaga sp.; assembly: GCA_014762585.1. Classification (GTDB taxonomy): domain Bacteria; phylum Pseudomonadota; class Gammaproteobacteria; order Nitrosococcales; family Methylophagaceae; genus Methylophaga. Next base: position 11,886 of record JABURN010000050.1, on the reverse strand, counting down.
ACCTGGCGGATTTTGCGATCAATAACGGTATGGATATCTCTTATATCGAAGAGATGCCATTGGGTCAGGTGGGCCACCATCGCGGTGAAAGTTATTGTTCCAGTGATGAGGTGCTGGAAAAGCTACAGACACGTTTTGATCTTCAGCCCAGCATTGCATCGACCGGTGGTCCGTCACGCTATTACCAGCTGGCTGGCAGCGATAGCCGCATCGGCTTTATTTCCCCCCACAGTCACAACTTCTGCAGTAGCTGTAACCGGGTGCGCGTCACCACTGAGGGGCGACTTCTGTTGTGCCTGGGGCAGGAACATTCCATGGATCTGCGTGATATTATCCGCCGTCATCCGGGCGATATGGAAAAGCTCAAGCAGGCGATTGTGAAGTCAATGGATATCAAACCGGAAGGCCATGATTTTGATATTGAAGCCAAGCCGGTAATTTTCCGCCATATGAGTGTCACGGGTGGCTGAATACCGTCCGCAAATGAGCAACGCCGGTATTCACCGTCTACACACCACGACCGTGGTCGATGAAAATGGTGAAAGCCGCGAAGTATCGCTGACTGGCGAACGTCCCCTGACTATCTATCTCAACACCATTGAAATTGTCACTTTGATGACCCTGGGTGCCCAGCCGGAACTGCTGACACTGGGCTATCTGCGAAATCAGGGGCTGGTCGACAAGCTGGAAGATATCGAATCGATTCAGGTGGACTGGGACGTGGAGGCGGTGGCGGTCACCACACGCACTGCCAAAGACAATATTGAGGCGTTAACTTCTCGACGTACGGTAACCAGTGGTTGTGGTCAGGGCACCATGTTCGGACATGTCATGGACTCGCTGTCAGAACTAAAACTGACTTGTCCGTCATTCAGCGCGGATTCCATTTATGCGGTGCTCAAGGCGCTGACTGAATACAACGAAATGTACAAGCAGGCTGGAGCGGTGCATGGCTGCGCCTTGTGTGATGGTACCGATATTCTGATGTTTGTTGAGGATGTCGGCAGGCACAATGCGGTGGATGCCATCTCCGGCTGGATGTGGCTGAACGGCATTGAAGGGCACGACAAAGTCTTTTATACCACTGGCCGGCTGACTTCAGAGATGGTCATTAAAGTGGCTCAGATGCAGGTGCCATTGTTGCTGTCCCGCTCCGGCGTGACCGAGATGGGGCTGAAGCTGGCGCAGCAGATCGGTATCGGCATGGTCGCTCGAGCCAAGGGCAAGCACTTTCTGGTCTATAACGGCATTGAAGCCTTCAGTCATTCTGAAACCGTCAGCTAAATCTCACCGTCGTCCAGTTTTTCCAGCAGCTTGGCCTGATCCCAGAAGGCATCGAGCTCTTCCAGGCTGAAATCGCCAAATCCTTTATTGGCAGCGGCCACGCTGGTCTCGACAAAATTAAACCGCCGGTAAAACTTCTGATTGGTGCCTTGCAGGGCTTCCACAGGGTCTATGCCTAAGTGTCTGGCCAGATTGCAGCAGGCAAACAGCACATCCCCGAGCTCATCTTTTAAGCGGTTTTTATCCGCATCATCAGCGATTTCTTCGCCGAGTTCATCCAGTTCTTCATGAATTTTGGCAATGACGCCCACAATATCCGGCCAGTCAAAACCTACTTCAGCGGCTTTTTTCTGCATAGCGACTGCATAACGCAGGGCATCTTGATTCGTATCGAGTTGATTCAACAGAAAATCCCGCTCTGCCATTTTTAATCCAGGCGGGTGAAACGAATGATATTACGGCGGTCGCGTTTGCTGGGGCGGCCTTTTTGCTGACGGAAGCCGAGCGGCTCGTTTTTGAGTTGTTCACGCAACAGCTCGCGTTTTTCCCGGCTGTCTTCTGTTTCCTGATAGAGTTCCTGTGCTTCTGTCGCAGGGCGCCGTTGCAGGTTGAGCCCCTGCACCACAATATCGAACTCATAAGGTGGTTTGGAGATGGTCAGCTTGTCATCCACCCGCACTGTGCGGCTGGGTTTGACCCGCTGACCATTGAGATGGACTTTACCACCGCTGATGGCCTCAACGGCGAGGCTGCGGGTTTTATAAAACCGCGCAGCCCATAACCATTTGTCTAAACGTTGTGATTCAGATCGGTCGTTCTGATCCGCCATTAAGCCTTACCTTGGAGTTGCAGTAATATCGATTCATTTTCCAGAGTCGATGTATCCTGAGTGATTTCCTCTCCTTTGGCAATGGCGCGAAGCAGACGGCGCATAATCTTACCCGAACGGGTTTTGGGCAGGTTATCCGAATAGCGAATGTCATCCGGCTTGGCGATAGGGCCAATCTGCTCACCCACCCAGTTCCGAAGTTCCTGGGTCAGTTTCTCATCGACACCACCTTCAGGACGTGTGCCTTTGAGCACCACATAGGCAAACACGGCTTCGCCTTTGACATCATGCGGACGACCGACCACAGCCGCTTCTGCCACCAGTTCATGGGCGACCAGCGCAGATTCAATTTCCATGGTACCAAGGCGGTGACCAGAGACATTCAGCACGTCATCAATCCGACCCATGATCCAGAAGAAACCATCGTCATCACGACGGGCGCTGTCACCAGCAAGATAATATTTACCGCCAAAATACGGCCAGTAGGTGTCTTTATAGCGTTGATCATCGCCCCAGATAGTCTGGATCATTGAGGGCCAGGGTTTACGGATAACCAGATAGCCACCGTGGTTAGCTTTGGTGATTTCTTCACCGTCATCATTAACGATAGCCGCATCAATACCGGGAAGAGGGCGAGTACAGGAACCGGGCTTGGCATGGGTGACACCGGGCACCGGCGCAATCATATGGGCTCCAGTTTCAGTCTGCCACCAGGTATCCACAATCGGGCAGCGGCCCTGACCAATGACGTTGAAATACCACATCCAGGCTTCCGGATTAATCGGCTCACCAACGGTACCCAGCAAACGCAGCTTGGACAGATCATAACTGTTGGGGACATCATCACCGACTTTCATCAGAGCGCGAATCGCGGTCGGTGCAGTGTAGAAAATGGTGACACCATGACGGGCACAGACATCCCAGAAGCGACCGGCATCCGGTACGGTAGGCACACCTTCATAAATGACCTGAGTTGCACCGGTGGCCAGTGGGCCATAGGCGACATAAGTGTGACCGGTGATCCAGCCGACATCGGCCGTACACCAGAACACATCAGAATCCTGAATATCAAACACCCAGCGCATGGTAGTAATAGCGTTAAGCAGATAACCGGCGCAGCCATGCTGGATGCCTTTCGGTTTACCGGTAGAGCCGGAGGTATAGAGTAGGAACAGCGGGTCGGCCGCATCCATCCACTCCGGTTCGCAGTCTTCAGACTGGCCTTGGGTGGCATCATGCCACCAGATATCACGGCCGTCTTTCATGTCGACACCCTGGTTGCAGCGTTGAAAGACGATCACTGTTTCCACGGTCTCACAACCACTTTCCAGCGCCTGGTCCGTGGTTTGTTTGAGTGGCACCACTTTGCCGCCGCGATTACCACCATCCGCAGTAACAACGACTTTGGCACCGGTATCTTCAATCCGATCTTTTAAAGATGAAGCCGAAAAGCCACCAAAGACCACCGAGTGAATCGCACCAATACGGGCGCAGGCCTGCATTGCGATCACGGCTTCGGTAATCATTGGCATATAGATAATGACCCGGTCACCTTTGTTAACACCCTGTGCTTTCAGCGCGTTAGCAAAGACGCACACTTTCTTGTGCAATTCGCGATAGCTGACGTGCTCAACATCGCCTTTTTCACCTTCAAATATGATGGCCGTTTTGTCTGCATTCTTTTCCAGCTGGCGATCAAGGCAGTTGTAGGAGACATTGAGTTTGCCATCCGGGAACCAGCGATAATGTGGCGCATTGCTGCTATCCAGCGTTGTTGTGAAGGGCTGTTTCCAGTCGATCAGTTCACGTGCCAGATCAGCCCAGAAGCCTTCGTGATCATTTTTAGCTTTGCTGTAAAGCGCTTCCAAGTCATCAGCATGCAGTGCAGCGCTCTCAACAAAAGCTTCACTGGGTGGAAACTGACGATCTTCATGCAGATTGGATTCGATATTTTCTTGAGCCATATAAAGACACCTTTATGGTTGTTCTCTTGTCCAAGGTAACACTTTACCCCTGAACAGAATGCCTGTTAAGCAGACATAAAAAACTCTCCCGAAAGCAGGGCTTAGGGGAGAGTTTTTACCAGGACGGATTCTAGAAGAAACCGAGCGGGCTGGTGCTGTAGCTGACCAGCAGGTTTTTGGTTTGCTGATAGTGTTCAAGCACCATTTTATGAGTTTCACGGCCGACACCTGATTTCTTGTAACCGCCAAAGGCAGCGTGAGCAGGGTAGGCATGATAGCAGTTGGTCCAGACACGACCGGCCTGAATGCCACGACCCATGCGGTAAGCCAGGTTCATATCACGGGTCCACACACCGGCGCCCAGACCGAACTCGGTATCGTTGGCGATTTCCAGCGCTTCGGCTTCATCTTTGAAGGTGGTGACTGAAACCACCGGGCCAAAGATTTCCTCCTGGAAGATACGCATTTTGTTGTGGCCTTTCATCAGGGTCGGCTGAATGTAATAGCCGCTGTCAAATTCAGCGCCCAGTTGCTCTACAGCACCACCCATCAGGACTTCGGCGCCTTCTTTCTTACCGATATCGACATATTCCATGATCTTGTCGAACTGCATTTGTGACGCCTGGGCACCGACCTGAACTTCGGTATCCAGCGGGTTACCACGCTTGATCAGTTTGGCGCGTTCGATGACCTTTTCGATGAACTGGTCATAAATGCTTTCCTGAATCAGGGCACGTGAGGGGCAGGTGCAGACTTCACCCTGGTTGAAGAAGGCCAGAACCATGCCTTCGGCCGCTTTATTAATGAAATCTTCTTCCTGCTGCATGATGTCTTCGAAGAAGATATTAGGTGATTTACCGCCCAGCTCAGTGGTAGACGGAATAATGTTTTCCGCCGCACGGGACATGATGTGAGAGCCGACCGGCGTCGAGCCAGTGAAGGCGATCTTAGCGATGCGTTTGCTGGAAGCCAGGGCTTCACCTGCAACACGGCCCATGCCATTGACGATGTTGAGTACACCTGGTGGCAACAGATCACCGATGACTTCCATCAGCTTCAGAATCGACACCGGAGTGGATTCTGCTGGCTTCATAACGATGCAGTTACCGGCAGCCAGTGCAGGTGCCAGTTTCCAGGCTGCCATCAGCAGTGGGAAGTTCCAGGGGATGATCTGGCCTACGACGCCCAGTGGTTCGTGGAAGTGATAGGCAACGGTGTTTTCGTCGATTTCACCCATGGTGCCTTCCTGAGCACGGATACAACCGGCAAAATAACGGAAGTGATCGGCTGCAAGAGGCACGTCGGCATTCAGGGTTTCACGAACGGCTTTACCGTTATCCCAGGTTTCTGCCACGGCCAGCATTTCCAGGTTTTCTTCAATGCGATCAGCAATTTTCAGCAGAATGTTGGAACGGGCAGTGACCGATGTCTTACCCCAGGCATCTTTTGCGGCATGCGCCGCATCCAGTGCCAGATTGATGTCTTCTTCGGTGGATTCAGCGACCTCACAGAAGACTTCACCGGTGACCGGTGTCACATTATCAAAGTATTGGCCTTTGACCGGGGCGACCCATTTGCCGCCAATAAAGTTATCGTAGCGTTTGTCAAAATTGACAACGGAACCCTCAGTTCCTGGTTTAGCGTAAATCATGGTCTTTTCTCTCTCTGTGCTAATGATCTAATAATTAATATAAGAGTGATAATGCAGGATAAATCCCGAGCTTATCAATACGCTTGACTGTAATTCCCAATCACTTGACTTATAGTCCAGAACAGTTCCAAAATTTTGTTATAACCGTATTAAAAGAAGCAACGATGCAGATTGAGAAACTCTCGCTGTCAAAACGGCGTGAAAAACGACAATTACTGATCGAAAACAAATTGCAGTTTGCCGGTCCTGACTCCGCTTTAAGTATTTATGATACCTATCGTGCAGCTACTGGTGTCGGGCTTGCGGCTGAGCAGTTGCTGTTCTGTGGCATGGTCAGTGGTCGTAAAGTCATGCATGATCTGCGTCAGCACGAAGGTGAATTATTCCTCCCGCATGAATCCTATGTGATGCCGCCCGGCGATTATGTGGAAATTGATTTCCCTGACGCCAAAGAGGAAGCACCTACAACCTGTTTGACAATAGAAATCTCAAAAGATCGCATTAGTACTATTTCCGAGCGTATGCGCGATTTAACCAAGCTGGAAATCGTCGACCACAATTGGGAATATCAGCCTAAAATCATTCACACGCATCACACGACAGATACCCAGCAGCTGCTGGAGAAAATGGTCTCCTTATATACACAGGATAATCCCGACAAAGAAATCATGCTCGATTTGGGAGTGACGGAACTGGTGATTCGTCTGTTACGGGAGCAGGGCCGTGAAGTGTTGCTGAGTTATTGTCAGCAGGCTCCGGATGCAAATGGCATTACTGCTGCCATTCACTACCTCGAACAAAACCTCAGTACACCGCTGGATGTTGAACAGCTCTGCCGCCGCGCCTGCATGAGCCGCAGTCGGCTTTACGTTGAGTTCAAAAAACAACTGGGTTGCACGCCGGGTGAGTTTCAGCAACAGCTGCGCCTCAAATCTGCTGCCGATGCGATTCGAGCTGGTAAAAGCGTCACTGATGCCTGTTACAGTTATGGTTTCAATGACTTAAGTCATTTCAGTCGGCGATTTACCCGTTTCTTTGGTTGTTCACCCAGCCAGTACCGCCTGCAATCAGGCAACGAATAAGCCTTAAGCCCTGTCTCAAAATTATGGCAAGCCGCCAGTGGGCTGTCATAATGTGATTGTCTTTGCATTTTTCACGGGTTTTAAGTTTTGCCGATAACGCCGGTCGTTCTTCGTACAATCTTTATTATTATGCTGTTGCTGAGCCTGCCTCTGCGTGCAGAAGAGGGTCAGATCATTGTTGAGGTCAGTGGCGTGGACAATGACATGGCGCAAACCCTGAAAAACGGTCTCACCATTGAACAGCAAAAAAACAGCGAGCGTCTCAACCCGCGTTATGTAGAAAAGCTTTACCAGAGCGGTCTGGAGTCATTGCAACAGATGCTGACGGTGTATGGTTATTACTCACCGCAAATTGAAGGTAAGCTGACATCGGTCGAGTCCGGCTGGAAAGCAAGCTATCAAATTGAACTGGGCCGTCCGGTCAAACTGCAACAGGTGGACTTACAAATTAGTGGTGAAGCTGGAGACGACCCTGAGTTTCAAAAACTGATTAAGGATTTCCCTCTTAAATCCGAGCAGCAGCTCAATCATCAGGAATACGAAAGCGCCAAAAAATCCATTCTAAGACTGGCCGCCAGTCGCGGTTATTTTGATGGCAAAATGACTCGCTCAGAAGTTAAAGTCTATCCTGATAAAGCAATTGCAAATGCCTATTTATATTACGATTCCGGTGAGCGCTACCACTTCGGTCAGATTAGTTATCCCGACACCGTGATAGGTGAGCGCCTGCTGTCTAAACTCGAGCCTCTTAAGCCTGGCGATGCTTATACGGATTCCGATGTTCTGACGATGCGAAATAACCTCAGCAATAGCGGTTATTTTGATGCGGTATCGGTCCGTGCCGAGCGTGAGCAGAGAGAAAATGGGCAGGTGCCACTCACGGTCAGTCTGAATGAAAAACCCAAACATCTTTACACCGCTGGCCTCGGTTATGGCACGGATACCGGTGCGCGCCTGGCACTGGGCTGGGAGAATCGCTACATCAACGATCGTGGTCACCGGCTGACTACAGATGCCAGACTGTCACAGGTTGCCAACAGTCTCTCTGCCGACTACATCATGCCGTTCTGGAGCGAGACGATTAACACGGTCGGTTTCAACACCGAATACAAGCAACAGGATACCGATACCAGTGAAAGCCAGTCCTTCGCTGTGGGGAGCTATTACAAACGGCAGCGTTTCGGCTGGGATGAAACCGGCTCACTGAAACTGTTGCAGGAAGACTTTGATGTCTCTGATGACAGCGAGTCGGCCCTGTTGCTGATTCCCGGCATCGCCTGGAGTCGGACCTGGGCTGATAACACCCTCTATACCCGTCATGGCGGCCGTTTGTCCTTGTCATTGTCTGGGGCTTCAGAAGCATTATTGTCTGATGTGACTTTCGGTCAGGTGGTTTTGCGTGGCAAATACATCCGCAGTATTGGCGAGAACAGTCGCATCATTACCCGCGCCGCAGTGGGCGCGACCGAAGTCAATGACTTTGAGCAGCTACCCAGTTCCTTACGTTTCTTTGCCGGGGGTGACAACAGCATCCGCGGCTTTGATTATCAGTCGCTTGGGCCGGAAGGCGACGATGGCGAAGTTGAGGGCGGGCGCTACCTGGCTGTGGGTAGCCTTGAATACGAAAACATGTTCCTGGGTGACTGGGGCGGCGCCGTCTTTACTGACTTCGGTAATGCCTACAACAGTTTCAGTGACCCGATTGAATACAGCGTCGGCGTGGGTGTGCGCTGGCGCTCGCCAGTCGGACTGATACGGGTTGATTTAGCCAAAGCCCTGTCAGACACGGATGAATCGATTGCCCTGCATATCGTGATAGGCCCGGATCTCTAAATGCGAAAGAAGCTTTTTTACTCCTTCCTTGTTTTACTGTTACTGATTCTCTTGTCATTTGCCTGGCTGATGGGGACACAGTCAGGTCTGAATACTGCAGTGGGGCTCGCCGAGCGTTTTGTACCGGCATTACAAATTAACCAGGCCCGTGGCCGACTGCTGGGCCATGTGTCGATGCAGGGGATTCAATACCGACCTGAAAACAGCAGTGGCGCTGAAATCGAACAGCTCAGCCTGGACTGGCAACCCACAGCGCTTTTCAGCACAACACTAATGATTGACTCACTGAGCATCAATGGGGTTGATATCCATACAGTGGCCAGTGAAGTGGATGCAGGAGAAGAGAGCGAAATCAGCCTGCCCGAGATTCAACTGCCACTGCAAATCAAGATCGCCAGCTTCAGGCTCGAAGATGTCGCTTTGATTAATGAAAAGGGCGAAGAAACCCGCTTGATCAACGCCGTAGGTACTTCTGCGGAACTGAACTATGATGAACTCAATATCAAAGAGTTTTCTGTTGAGCGTGACGATTTTGTCGCCAGCCTCAACGGAAAAGTGGCCTTGCAGTCACCTTACCCGACAGTACTCGAATATCAAGTCAGCTTAAAGCAGTTGTTTGAAGCGCCTTTAAAGCTCAATGGCCAAATTGATGGCAACATTAGCAAGCTGGTTGTGAAACAAAACGTCTCAGCCCCACTGGCTTCGCAGCAAACTGTGGTGATAAGCGATGTGCTCAATGAATTGCAGTGGACGCTGGAGGCCAGTGCCAATGACATTGATCTGGCAGCTGTTATGCCCGAACAGGTAACCCGGTTTGAAGCCCTTGATATAGCGGCTGAAGGCAGCCTGAACAGTTTTGATGCTGAGCTTACTGGCCGAGTATTACAACCGGAACTGCCTGCGCTGGCTGTGAATGCGCATATCCATTCCGACGACCTTGAGAACTGGCAACTGACACTCAACACTGCTGTCAGTGAAGCCCAGACGCTAAAGCTCGCCGGTAAGGTGAATATCAGCGGAGACTCACCTGAAGCTGATTTGACCGCCTCATGGCAAAATCTTAGCTGGCCATTAACTGGCGAGAACGCGCTGGTCACTAGTCCGGACGGCTCGCTTTCTGTCACCGGCAGCCTGGACAATTATCAGGCCCAGCTCAAATCGACATTGAACTGGGAGCAGCAGCCCCTGCAAATGTCTGCAGAGACGACTGGCAGCCTGAGTCAGCTGCAAATCGAATCGCTGCAAGTCGAAGGTTTTCAGGGCAACCTGGATGCGACAGGCATGGTTAACTGGCAGGCTTCGCCGATGCAGTATCAGCTCAATGCAGACTGGCAGAATATCGTCTTGCCTGAGACTCTGGCTCAACGTGTTGTAAAACTTGAACAGGGCCAGATCCAACTGCAGGGCAATCCGGAAACGCTACAGCTATCAACACAAGCTGATCTCGTCATCGACGATCTCAAAGCCAGCATTCAGGCCAACGGCAATGGTGAAACCAGTCGCGGCTTTGATGCCGCTAAGCTCGATATTCAGCTCGCTGATGGCTCGCTCAATTATCAGGGGCCTTTATTGTGGCAGGGCGAAACACTGGTCGATGGCCAGCTGGTATTGAACAAATTGAATCCCGGTTTACTCGCTTCCGACTGGCCGGGTAATCTGAGTGGCAAAACAGAGTTCAAACTCAGTGCACAAGAGTCAGGCATCAAAATCGATGCACAGGCTATCGACATCGATGGTGAGTTACGCGACAGACCGCTCAAATTGAACGGCTCAGTCAGCTACAGCGAACAGTTGCTTGATGTCAATGATCTCAAACTCCGGTCTGGCGACTCAAGCCTGGCGGCCAATGGTCAGCTTCAGGACCAGAAACTGAACTTTAACTTGTCTTTGCAATCTCCTGATTTACAAGACTTTTATCCTGGCTTATCTGGTAGCCTTGATGCCGAGGGAAAAGTGGCAGGCAGCCTGAAAAAACCATCTGTTGATGCGACATTAAAAGGGAAAGATATTGCCTATGCCAATGTCGAAATTGGCAGCGCTGAAGGCAACGCCCGCATTACCCTGGCGGATAATGCAGATCTGAATGCGGATATTGCACTGCAGAATCTCAAGCTACCGCAATTAACGGCTGAAAGCCTCAATCTCACTGTCAAAGGCAAACAAAATCAACATGACATCACGCTGAGCCTCGCTTCGCGGCCTCTTGATTTGTCGATGCGAGCCAGTGGTGGACTGCAGGCAGATCAGGTCTGGCAGGGGCAGTTACAGGAATTCAGTTTCAGTAATGACAAAGCCGGGCAGTGGCAGCTCAGTGAGAAAGGTCCAATGACACTGTCAGCCCAAAAACAAGCTGTGCCTCAGCACTGCTGGACTTCAGCAAGCGGTGAATTCTGCATTGAAGCCAGTCATCAGGATCAGCAGTGGCAGGCAGCTGGTAACTTTAGTGACGTCCCGCTCAGCCTGTTTGAAGCCTTCGCGGTTCAGTTAGAACAGCTTCAGGGCAGCCTGCGCGGTGAATTCTCGCTGGCTTCGGATGCAGAATCCGTTATTACCGGTCAGGGCGAGATATTCCTCGATAATGCCAGCCTGCAGATGAACCAGACCGCCCTCAACCAGCAAAAGCCGGTGCCGCTGAATAATGTCAGCCTGCGCTACCAGATTGATGCGAATAAAAGCACGGCCAGTTTCCATCTTGAGCCCCAACTGGACGGAGTGTCAGCAGTCAACGCTGAACTGGAAACTGCAGGTCTGTCGACGTTGCTGAATAATCCAGAACAAGCACAACTGGGCGGTAATATCAGCACGGCAGTTCGCGACCTGTCTCAACTCGAATTATCGCATCCGGCTTTTGGTGAATTAAAAGGTCAGCTGGATATCAACCTGGATATCAGTGGCACGGTGGCCCAACCGGGAATTGAAGGACAAGCCAGTTTAGAGGGCGGGGAAGTCGCCATTGTCGATGCCGGTATCATCCTGAAACAAATTCAGGTCGATGTTGACGGCAATCTCGACGAGGTCAATTTCGACTTTCAGGCCCGATCTGGGGAGGGCACATTGACTGGTGACGGTACGTTTGAGCTCACCGAGTCCAGCTGGGCCTTAACTACCAACATCAAGGGCCGCGAATTCGAAGCCATGAACACGCCTGAAGCATTGGTGATAGCAGAGCCGGATTTAAGCGTCTCGGTCACCCCTGAGAAGACGCTGGTCAAAGGTAAAGTACACATCCCACGCGCACAGATA
>JABURN010000216.1 GCA_014762585.1 Methylophaga sp. | reverse complement strand
ATTAAATCGGACCCTTGCGGGCCTCTTTACACCTGCATGCTCAGCATGCGCTTACTGAATTCTTTATATGACTGATACCCAAAGAGACATTTCCAAGCTGCGTAACATCGCGATCATCGCCCACGTTGACCACGGGAAAACCACCCTGGTTGACCAGTTGCTGCGTCAATCCGGCACCTTCGGTGAGCACGAGGAGCTCACTGAACGGGTAATGGACTCCAATGACCTGGAGCGCGAGCGCGGCATTACCATTCTTTCCAAGAACACCGCGATTCGCTGGAATGACTACCACATCAACATCGTCGACACCCCGGGACACGCTGACTTCGGCGGTGAAGTAGAGCGGGTGCTGTCGATGGTCGACTCGGTGCTGCTGCTGGTGGACTCGGCGGAAGGCCCGATGCCGCAAACCCGTTTCGTCACCCAGAAAGCGCTGGCACTGGGTCTGAAACCGATTGTGGTGATTAACAAGATCGACAAGCCGGCAGCCCGTCCTGACTGGGTGCTGGATCAGACCTTTGATCTGTTTGTTAACCTGGATGCGACTGATGAGCAGCTCGACTTTGACGTGATTTATGCTTCCGGTCTGAACGGTTTTGCCAACCTGGACGAGAATGTTCATGAAGGCGACATGACACCGCTGTTTGAACTGATAGTGAATAAAGTCAGCCCGCCGGATGTTGATGCCGACGGTCCATTCCGGATGCAGGTTTCATCACTGGATTACAACAGCTATGTGGGTGTCATCGGTGTTGGCCGGGTTCAGCGTGGCCGTGTCAAAACCAATACACCGGTGACCGTGATTGATCGTGAAGGCAACAAACGAAATGGCCGTATTCAACAGGTCATGGGCTTTCTGGGCCTGAAGCGTGAAGAAGTACCTTCAGCGCAGGCCGGCGATATCATTGCCTTTACCGGCCTGGATCCGCTTAATATCTCCGACACCGTTTGTGATCAGAATGCGGTTGAAGCCTTACCGCCATTGTCTGTCGATGAGCCGACTGTGACCATGACCTTCCAGGTCAACAACTCACCGTTTGCCGGCAAAGAAGGTAAATTCATCACGACCCGCCAAATCAAAGAGCGTCTTGAACGTGAACTAATTCATAACGTGGCGTTGCGGGTAGAACAATCACCCACTGATCCGGATAAATTCAAGGTCTCGGGTCGTGGTGAGCTGCACTTGTCAGTCTTGATTGAAAACATGCGCCGTGAAGGCTTCGAACTGGGCGTATCGCGTCCTGAAGTCATCATTCGTGAGATTGACGGCGAAAAACAGGAACCATTTGAAGCGGTGACCATTGATGTCGAAGAAGAACATCAGGGTACCGTGATGGAAAAAATGGGTGAACGTGGTGCCGAGATGAACAACATGGTGCCGGATGGTAAAGGCCGGGTTCGCCTCGATTTTATTATTCCATCGCGCGGTCTCATCGGTTTCCGTACTGAATTCCTGACTGCCACGCAGGGCACCGGTCTGATTTACAGTGTATTTGATCATTATGGACCGATGAAACCGGGTAGTTACGGTAAACGCATTAACGGCGTGCTGATTGCCAATGGCGTGGGTAAAGCGGTGGCTTTTGCCATCTTCAACCTGCAGGAACGTGGCCGCATGTTTATCGGTCATGGTGACGAGGTTTATGAAGGCATGATCATCGGTATTCACTCTCGTGATAACGATCTGGTCGTGAACCCGCTCAAAGGTAAACAGCTGACCAACGTTCGTGCATCCGGTTCGGATGATGCCGTTACTCTGGTACCGCCGATTCGCATGAGTCTGGAGCAGGCGCTGGAATTCATCGGCGAAGATGAGTTGCTGGAAGTCACGCCCAAGTCATTGCGTCTGCGCAAGAAATTATTGCTGGAGCATGAGCGTAAACGCGCCTCACGCGCTTAATCCGGTCCAAACGCTTAGCAAAAAAGGGTATCCTAAACACAGGAGCGGTATTCGCTCCTGTGTCCTTTTATCGAGGTGAAAGATGCGCATTCTGATTTTGCTGGCCATTGGGCTTTTACTCTACATCATCATTGGAAATTTGCTCAGAAAGAGCAAAATGCCCTCCAACACAGCATCCGACAACAGCCAGCATATGGTTCGCTGCGAGCATTGCGGTCTGCACATCATTGAAACAGAAGCGCTGGAAGACAACAGCCAGTATTTCTGCTCCCGTGAACATATAGAGGCTCATCGCCAGTCACGATGAGTGCCGATTCCGCCCGACTGACATTGCGTCAGGATCCGGCTACCTGGCGGGCGTTGACTGTCTTCGCCGGCTATCGTTTTTTTCTGGCCGGTGTGCTGTTTTTTGTTTTCTATCTCAAACTACCCCCTGAATTCCTGGGGTCCGTTGATCCCCGTTTTTATGCCAGTGTCAGTCAGGTTTATCTGCTGATTGCACTGGTGTTGCTGGTTTTTACGCTGAAACGCTGGGGCTATGCCGATACCCAGATAAAATTACAGCTGGTTATTGATATTGTCGCCCTGACCATGTTGATTCATGCCAGCGGCGGCTTACAGACGGGGTTGGGTTCGCTGTTATTGGTCGTGGTTGTCGCTGGTGGCGCACTGGTGCCTGGCAGGCTGGCCGCCTTTATCGCTGCGATAGCTACACTCGCCATATTGCTGGAAGTCAGTTATTCCCAGATAAGCGGTGACGGCGCGACCAAATACAGCCAGGCGGGATTGCTGGGCGCGACCTTTTTTGTCACTGCCTGGCTGGCACAGTGGCTGTCAAAAAAAATGCAAACTTCGCAGTCGCTCGCTGAAGAACGGGCCCGAGATGTAGCCAACCTGGCGGTACTCAATCAACACATCATCAGCCGCTTGCAGATCGGTGTTATGGCGTTGGATGCGCATGGCCAGGTCACTTTATTTAATGAGTCTGCACGCCACTTGCTCGGTATCGAGCGCAGCATTCCCGGCTTTAAACTGAAACAGGCTGTGCCGGTGCTGGCAGAGCAAATCTGGCTATGGCAACACCATAGTCCGCAACCTTTCGAAGCTTTCCAGGCAAGACCGGATCTGCCACTGGTGCGGGCCACAGCCACCAAACTGGATAGTGGTGAAACCCTGGTTTACATTGAAAATACCTCAGCAATGGCACAACAGGCACAGCAGCTCAAGCTGGCTTCACTGGGCCGACTGACAGCCAGTATTGCCCATGAAATCCGAAATCCCCTGGGCGCTATCAGTCATGCCGGCGAGCTGCTGGCGGAACAGCAAAGTCATGATGTGGGCATGCAAAAGCTGACTGGTATTATTCAGCGTCACAGCCAACGGGTGAACAGCATCATTGAGACGATTCTGCAAATGAGCCGGCGTAAAACAGTTGAACCGGCGGCAGTGGTACTGGCAACCTGGCTGGACCGCTTCATCAGCGAATTTCGTGAATTAAAAGGGGCAGCTGAGCAGGATGTCGATTTGACCATAGAGTCGCCGCTGGCAAAGGTGGCGATGGATCCGGAACAGCTACACCAGGTGATGTGGAATCTGCTGGAAAATGCCTGGCATTATTCAGATCCTGACAAGGCGTCTCCACGGATTAGTGTCAGACTGGCTAAATCAGAGGGCGAAATTGTAGTCGATGTCACGGATAACGGACCGGGTGTCTCAATCGAGGTACAGGAACATTTGTTCGAGCCGTTTCATTCCCAGCGACAGGGCGGTACCGGACTGGGTCTGTATCTGGCACGGGAACTGTGTCAGGCCAATGGTGCCCGGCTCAGCTTTCTGCCCGATGAGTTGCAAAGCAGTCGTTTTCGTATAAGCTTCCCGGGTGAATGGCAGGAATATCTCGCATGACGAAGCAACAAGTAAAACAAGCGCTGGTCATTGATGACGAGCCGGATATTCTCGAACTGCTGACGATGACCCTGTCGGGCATGTCGATTGACTGTATTACCGCCGAGAATCTGGCCCAGGCGCATCAAGCCCTGAAACAGCACAAATTCGATTTGTGTTTTACCGATATGCGTCTGCCTGACGGCAATGGTCTGGATTTTGTCAAAACCCTGCAGAAGCAATGTCCTGAGCTTCCGGTTGCCGTGATCACCGCCCATGGTAATGTCGATCATGCCGTGGAAGCCCTGAAATCAGGTGCTTTTGATTTTGTTTCCAAACCCCTCAAGCTGCGCATGCTGCGAGATCTGGTAGAAGCAGCGCTGAAACTGTCTCCGGATCGGCCTCAGCAACGTGAGCGACGATCGCGTGACAAATTATTGGGTGACACCGACCCGATTCGCGCCCTGCGCGGCAAAATCACTAAACTTGCACGAAGCCAGGCACCGGTTTATATCACCGGTGAGTCCGGCACCGGTAAAGAACTGGTAGCGAGACTGATACACGAGTTGGGCGCTCGCAGCGACGGCCCGTTCGTGCCGATCAACTGTGGTGCGATACCGGCAGAACTGGTGGAAAGTGAGTTTTTCGGTCATAAAAAGGGTGCCTTTACCGGTGCTGTTGCTGATAAACAGGGTTTGTTCCAGGCTGCTGATGGTGGCACGCTGTTTCTCGATGAAGTGGCTGATCTGCCGCTGATGATGCAGGTCAAATTACTCAGGGCAATCCAGGAAAAAGCGGTCAGGCCAGTAGGCGAACATGAAGAAGTCAATGTTGATGTTCGGATTCTGTCAGCAACGCATAAAAACCTGGCCGCCTGCGTCCGTGACGGCAGCTTCCGGGAAGATTTGTTTTACCGTCTCAATGTGATTGAGCTCAAGGTTCCGCCATTACGTGAGCGTGATGCGGATATTCCGATGTTGGCGGAACATATCCTGTCACTGCTGGCGCAAAAGAATCATCTGAATAAGCCCGTTCTCAGCCAGGCCGCGATGAAAAAACTGCAGTCTTATACTTTCCCTGGCAATGTTCGGGAACTGGAGAATATCCTGGAGAGAGCCTTGACCTGGGCAGATGGCGATAGCATTGAAGTTGATGATCTGATGCTGCCTGAACATCAGCCAAGCATCAGCAGCCAGCCATCAATGGCTGCAGAGAACAACGAACCACTGCCGCAGGATTTAGAGGCCTGTCTGGAAGACCAGGAGCGGCAACTGATTATGCAGGCCCTGGAAGCGACGCGCTGGAACCGGACTGCCGCCGCCAAAAAACTGGGTATTACTTTCCGCGCGTTGCGTTACAAGCTGAAAAAGCTCGAACTTGATTAATCGGCGTCAGGCTCTTCTACCATCGGCGTAACCGATTCCAGCGGCTGGTCGCCAATAAACGCTGTTTTGCCGAGAGCAGACAGTTTCATACTAAGCTGGCAGACAATAGAATCGTCAGCAGTAAACTGTGCCTGCACTATATGACCCAAAGTTTCGCCTTGCTCATCCAACACTGCGCTGTTGATGGCGGGCAGCGTGTCGCTTTCAAGCTGCCCCAGAAACAGTCTGCGACTCGGTTTACCAAGGTAATGCAAACGTGCGACGACTTCCTGTCCCGGATAACAGCCTTTTTTGAAACTGACGCCACCGACCAGATCCAGATTGACTTGTTGCGGTGTGAAAGCCTCTTTGCTGTCAGGGAAAATATTCGGCAGGCCGGCCTCGATTTCATGCTGTTGCCACAGGCTTTCCGGCGCCAGTTGCCATTCTTCACCCAAAGCTTCAATCTGTTGCTCATCTGCGATTAGCAGTGAGCGGGGCGTCTGACCAGGCTGGCGGACAATCAGCCCAGTTTCAGTCACTGTCCCATGCCAGATTTCTGCCGGGTCAGATTCATCCTGCCTGTGAATGAGTCCCAGAACATGTTGATCATCAACGAGTTTGATGTCGACCTTGCTGCGTAATTTGAACATGCTCAGGCGTTGGCTGATAGCTTCAGCCAGTTCTGCAGGTAATACAATCAGAAAATCATCCTGGCGTCGAATCAGCTGAAAAATCGACAGCAGCCGGCCTTTCGGGTTACAGAAACCACTCAACTGTGATTGATTCACCTGCAGTGCGTTAACATCATTTGTCAGCAGGTTCTGCAAAAAGCTTTTTGCCTCCTCACCCGTGACCTGAATAGTGCGGCGACCGGGCAGGGGGATAAGGCTGTTGCCATCTGATTTTGTTGATGCTTGTGCTTGTTGCTCGATTAGTGTGTGCCAGCTCATAATGAATTCAATTAGCTAAAAATTGTTGACTATTCTAACGGTTGAGACAAGTGGAAAACAGGGATGAATAAAGCGGTTTTTCAAGGATGAAGCTCAGCTTGCGACGATCGCGATTAATTCTGAGTTTTTTGCTGGTGACGCATATAGCGGCTTTGTGTCTGCTTTACCTGCTGGCTATCAACCTGGTGCTGACGGGTTTTTCCGGGCTTTTGATCATCGTCAGCCTCCTGTTTTATTGTCACCGCTATGGCTGGCTGTTCAAGCCCATGCTGATAAAGCATTTGTGGATCAATCAAGATGGTTTCTGGTTCTGGTCTGATAGTGATGACAGGGAGCAGGGCCCGATGCAGCTCAGGCGCAGTGTGATGCTGGGTCCTTTAATCGCTGTTTATCTAAAGCCTGCCAGTGCCCGTTGCAACCGTTCGCTGATCATTGCCCGCGATAACGTCACTGATGAAGACTGGCGACGGCTCAGAATTAAGCTGCGTGATCCTGAATCCTGGGGTTAATGATAGTTTCCTGCGGCGCCTGGTTGTTATCAGTTTCCGGATAATCCAGCGTGTAATGCAGACCACGGCTTTCTTTTCGCATCAATGCTGAAGCAATAATGAGTTCAGCGACATCGGCCAGATTTCGCAGCTCCAGCAAATCACTGGTGATATGGTGCTGAGCATAGTAGTCACTGATTTCCTGCTTCAGCAGTATCAGCCGCTGGCGGGCTTTGTTGAGCCGGTGCGTGCTGCGGACAATGCCGACATAATCCCACATAAAGCGGCGCAACTCATCCCAGTTATGGGTGATGGCGATGGCTTCCTTGGCGGGTTCTACCTGACTGGCATCCCAGGGCGGAATGTCCGCGCTGATAGGTTTTAGAACCTGCTGTTTGATATCGTCAGCTGCGGCGCGTGCAAACACCAGACATTCCAGCAGGGAGTTGCTGGCCATGCGGTTAGCGCCATGTAGTCCGGTATGCGCAGTTTCACCGATGGCATACAGCCCCGGTATATCAGTTCTGCCATGAAGGTCGGTCATAATGCCGCCGCAGGTGTAATGTGCCGCGGGGACTACCGGTACCGCCTCTCTTGTCATATCAATGCCATAATCGAGACAGCGTTTGTAGATAGTCGGAAAGTGACTTTTAATGAAGGTTGCCGGCTTATGGGAAATATCAAGATAGACACAGTCGTCACCCAGCCGTTTCATTTCGTGGTCGATCGCCCTGGCCACCACATCTCGCGGCGCCAGCTCAGCCTGGGGGTGGAAGCGGGGCATAAACCGCTCGCCATTGGCCAGTAGCAATTTGGCACCTTCTCCCCTGAGGGCCTCACTAATCAGAAATGATTTGGCCTTTGGATGAAACAGGCAGGTAGGGTGAAACTGTACAAACTCCATATTGGCGACCCGACAGCCCGCACGCCAGCCCATCGCGATGCCGTCCCCGGTCGAGACATCAGGGTTGCTGGTGTACAGATACACTTTACCGGCGCCACCAGTGGCCAATACAGTAACAGGTGCCAGAAAGGTCTTGGTTTCATCATTCTTAATGTCCAGCACATAGCAGCCAATAGCCCGGTTAGGCGATTGTTTAAGCTGCTTGTTACTGGTAATTAGATCGATCCCAATGTGGTAGGGAAATAAACTGATGTTTGGATGCGCTTTGGCTTTTGCCAGCAGTGTGGTTTCGACTTCTCTTCCTGTGGCATCGGCGGAATGAATGATACGCCGGTGACTGTGACCGCCTTCCTGGGTCAAGTGATAGGTTTCGGCGGTCATGCCATCGCGGGTAAAAGACACGCCCTGGTCAATCAGCCATTCGATATTTTCCCGGGCATGTTCGACGGTAAACCGCACCGCTTCTTCATTGCACAGGCCAGCACCGGCGCGCAGGGTATCATCAATGTGTGACTGGATTGAGTCAGTTTTGTCCAGTACCACTGAAATGCCACCCTGAGCATACAACGAGGCACCCTCATCAAGCTGGCCTTTTGAGATAACCGCGACGCTGGCTTGATCGGCCATGTGCAGAGCGAGTGTCAGGCCGGCCGTGCCGCTGCCGATAATCAGTATGTCGAAATGCTCAGTTGTGGTCATAGGGGTCTATACGGGTACAATAGGCTGAATTTTTATTTTGCACATAATACGGAACAAAGTTAAATCGATATGGTCAATCAAGCTGAATTTAAAGCATGCACTGGCGTGTCGATAATAGCCCGGAAGATAGGATGAATGCAGATCAAGAGCTAGTACGACGCGTACAGGCAGGGGATAAAAAAGCGTTTGACCTGTTGATTATGAAATATCAACAGCGGATTATCCATGTGATTACCGGTTTTGTGCATGACCCGGTAGAGGCTATGGATGTCGCTCAAGAAGCTTTTATCAAGGCATATCGGGCCCTGCCGGGATTCAGAGGTGACAGTGCCTTTTACACATGGTTGTATCGCATTGCTATCAACACCTCGAAAAATTACCTGACAGCCGCGTCGCGTCGGCCGCCGGTAACCGATGTTGATGCCATGGATGCAACGATTTATTACGATGCACCGGAATTGAAGGAATTTGAGACGCCTGAAAACAGTCTCATGAGTGATGAATTGCAACAGGCAATTCATGATGCGATTCAGGACTTACCTGAAGATACGGCAACGGCCATCAAGCTGCGGGAGTTTGACGGTCTGAGCTATGAGGAAATTGCGCAGGCAATGGATTGTCCTATAGGTACGGTACGATCACGTATCTTTCGCGCCAGAGAGGCAATAGATAAGCAGGTCAAAGCAGTGATGGGTGGAGAGGAACAACAATGACAGCCAAGCAACATGAATTACTGTCAGCATTTGTCGATGGTGAATTGAACTCGCAGGAGCTGGATGAGCTACTGGCGTTAATGAGCACAGATGACAATGCCAAAGCAGATTATCAGCGTTATCAACTATCCAGTGACGTACTAAGGGGTTACACCAATCGCAGCCAGCCTGTCGATTTGACTGCCCGTATCAGTACGGCACTGGCCGATGAACCGGTTCACCAGTTAGCCGAACAGCAAACCAGGAAAGCCAGCGTCATCTCGCTGCCCGATTGGTTCTGGAAACAGACCGCCGGTCTGGCTGCAGCGGCCTCAATTGGTGCGCTGGCGGTAGTCGGCGTATTTAATCAGCCGCAAACCACGGCGACGCCCGAACTGGCGCAAGTTGAGCAGGTGCAGACACAAACTGCAGTAGCTGCTTCACCAAATCGCTGGACTGTGGGTGAACAGGAAGTGGAAGATCGGTTGAATAATTATCTGGTTGATCACAACGAGTATGCCGGCGCATCCGGTCTGTTCTCATACGCGCGTGTCGTTTCTTACGGCGAGGAGTAAGTGGTGATGCGGTTTCTGCTTCATGCCCTGCTGGGCCTGAGTCTGGTTTTACCGGTCATGGTCTCGGCAGCAGATAATGACGAGGCCGTGAAAATGCTGGAACGCATGACCGAGGCAGCCAAGACACTGACCTATGAAGGTGTTTTTGCCTATCAGGCCGGTAAAAACATGCAGTCAATCCGCATTTATCATCGTGCTGATGCCCGAGGTGAGCTGGAGCGCCTAATCTCATTGAATGGCGCTGCTCGCGAAGTAATACGAAGCAATGATATGGTGACCTGCATCAACCCTGAAGGTAAACAGGTCAATGTCAGCCGTCGACCTCTGGGGCGAGGATTTCCCAGTGACTTACCCAGAAGGTTGAACTCAGCGACACCGTTTTACGACGTCAATCTGGGTGAGACAGATCGTATTGCTGGTCGCAAAGCCCATGAACTGGTGATTACACCCGAAGATGAATACCGCTATGGCTATCGTCTGTGGGTGGATGCTGAGACTTATCTTTTGCTGAAGTCAGAACTGGTCGACAGTGATGGCGAAGTCCTGGAAACATTTACTTTCTCTTCCATAAACACCGATGTGCATATTCCTGAACACAAGTTCAAGCCGCAAATGTCGGGTGAGGAAATGACCTGGCACCGCAGTGAGCCGGAACAGCCTCTCAACACTGCGAACCTGAGCCAGGAACATCACTGGCGACCGGCCTGGTTACCAGAGGGATTTTCTCAGGTGGCTTACCAGACCCGTCTCCGGGCCAACAATGGCGCAGACGTTGAACAACGGGTCTACAGTGATGGCTTGAGTTCTGTTTCGGTCTTTATTGAAAAGATACGCGCCCGTCACAGTCACCTTCGTGGTGGTTCCCATGTGGGTGCTATCAATGCGTTCGGCACTATCATGCAGGCACATTTTGTCACTGTTGTCGGGGAAGTGCCTGCTGTCACTGTTGAGAAAATCGGCAACAGCATCTCCTTTGCGGACGCCCAGCAATGATTGAGCAGAAAGCCACGGTGATAAGCCGCGATGGCGAACTGGTCTGGGTCGAAGCTGAACGTCAATCCACTTGTGGACAATGTCAGGCCAGAAAAGGCTGTGGTACAGGCATGCTGGCGAAGCATGTCGGTCAACGGTTCTCACGGCTCGCTGTAAATACCGATCTTGATCTGAAAGTCGGTCAGCAAGTCATGGTCTCTATCCCTGAGCAGGCCTTGCTTAGCGGCGCATTACTCATGTACCTCCTGCCACTGCTTGCCTTGTTCTCAGCCGCTGCGATAACAAGAATGATCGGGGCGGGGGAACTGGCTCAAATTGTGGCTGGTCTACTAGGACTGTGTGCCGGCTTTTTCTGGGTCAAACGTCAGATAAGCGATAAGAACCCCGGCATCCGTGTTCAAACAATAGAGGAATACCAATGAGATATACCAAAACCTGGACAGCAGTAATGATGCTGACGGCTTGGTTGATGCTGAGCTTCAACGTGCAAGCTCGTGCCTTGCCTGAATTCACTGAACTGGTAGCTGATAACGGCGATGCTGTTGTAAACATCAGTACCCGTAATAAAGTGGATCAAACGGCAAGTTCCATGTTGCCACCGGGTATGGAAATCCCTGAAGGCTCTGGTATTGACGAGTTCTTCAAGAAGTTTTTTGACGGCATGCCGGGCATGCCACCTGGCGGAATGCCATCCCCCAGAGAGAGTGAATCGCTGGGCTCAGGCTTTGTTCTTTCCTCTGATGGCTACATCCTGACCAATCATCATGTCATCAAAGACGCCGAGGAAATCATCGTCCGTTTCAGTGACCGCACAGAGCTTGAAGCCGAACTGCTGGGTAGTGATGAACGTAGTGACGTTGCGTTGTTAAAAGTCGAAGCGACTGGCCTGAATGCCGTTAAGCTGGGTGACTCAAACGAACTGCAGGTGGGTGAATGGGTATTGGCCATTGGCTCACCATTCGGTTTTGACTACTCCGCCACTGCCGGTATCGTCAGTGCGCTGGGGCGCAGCCTGCCAAGTGACAGTTATGTGCCGTTTATTCAGACCGACGTGGCCATTAACCCTGGTAATTCAGGTGGCCCGTTGTTCAATCTCGATGGTGAAGTCATCGGCATTAACTCACAAATTTACAGCCGCACCGGCGGTTTCATGGGTGTGTCTTTTGCCATTCCTATCGATACCGTGATGAATGTGGTCGCACAAATTAAAGATCAGGGCTATGTCAGCCGTGGTTGGCTGGGTGTTGTCATTCAGGATGTGACCCGTGAACTGGCTGAGTCCTTTGGTCTGGATAAACCAAATGGTGCGCTGGTTTCTAGAGTCGTTTCTGACAGTCCAGCCGCTGAAGCCGGGTTTAAAGCCGGTGATGTCATTCTGAAGTTTGACGGTAAAGAAGTCGAAACCTCATCAGACCTGCCACCAATTGTTGGCCGTACCGTGGTCGGTAAAGAAGTGGATGTTGAGGTTATGCGTGACAATAAACGCACCACCCTTGGCGTCACTATTGAAGAATTACCGGAAGATGAAGAACTGGCCGCAAGTGGAAGCAAACCCGGTCGCTTCCTGTCTGAAAAACTGTCGATGGAAGTTGCTGAAATCAGACCGGAACAGCGTGAAAAACTGGCCGTTGAATCTGGTGGCGTCATTGTTATGAAAGTTGAAAAGGGACCAGCCGTCAATGCTGGTATTCGCCCCGGAGATGTGATTCTCACCCTTAACAATGTCGAAATTCAGGATGCCCATCAATTTATTGAAGTGGCAAAAGAACTGCCTGCCGGTAAACCGATTCCTGTACTGGTACAGCGCTCAGGACAGTCACAATTCCTGGCACTGAAAATTGAAAAATAACTAAGCTTTTTACTCGCTGAAAAGCAGCTGACCGGTGATACCGCTCAGCTGCTTTTTTTTGCGCCCATGAGCGGCAAAAAGTGCAAGTTTATTTTTCCAGTCAAAACTTATATTATTAATGCTAATCATTCGTATTAAATATAAGGCAGGGATGAGCGACTTAGC